>VGOD01000026.1 GCA_016876015.1 Chloroflexota bacterium | reverse complement strand
TGCAGCACCTCGACTTGAGCCGCAACCGCCTCAACGGGCCGCTGCCGCCAGCGCTGGGCCGCCTGCCCGCCCTGCAGACCCTCAACCTCGGTCACAACTTCCTCAGCGGGGCCGTGCCGCCGGAACTGGGCGACCTGGCCGCCTTGCACGAACTGCGCCTGAACCACACCGAACTCCGCCAGCTTCCGGCTGAGTTGGGCCGCCTGGTGCACCTGCAGTACCTCGACCTGAGTCACACCGCCCTGGGCAGCCCGAGCATCCCGGTCGAGCTGGCCGACCTGGCCAGCCTGCGCCACCTCGACCTGAGCCATGCCGGCTTCTATGCCGCGACCATCCCGCCGGAGCTGGGCCGCCTGGCGCAGTTGCAGTATCTCGCCCTGAGCGGCAACGGCCTCAGCGGGCCGCTGCCACCCGAGCTGGGCCGGCTGACCGCCCTGCAAACCCTGGCCTTGAGCGAGAATGGCCTCAGCGGGCCGCTGCCGGCGGCGTGGGGGCAGATGACCGCCTTACAAGGCCTCGATCTGTCCACCAACCAGCTCAGCGGCCCGCTGCCGGCCGCCTGGGGGCAGATGCGCGCCTTGCAGTGGCTCAGCCTGGCCCGGAACCAGCTCAGCGGGCCGTTGCCGGCCGCCTGGGGGCAGTTGACCGCCTTGCAGGGTCTCGATCTGTCGTACAACCAGCTCAGCGGGTCGCTGCCGGCCGAGTGGGGCAACCTGACCGCCTTGCAGTGGCTCAGTACGACGCGGAATCAGCTCAGCGGGTCGTTGCCCTCGACGTGGGGTGCGCTGACTGCCCTGTGGACCCTCGACCTGTCGCACAACCAGCTTCTCGGCCCGCTGCCGGCCGAGTGGGGCCAGTGGACTGCCCTGCGCAACCTGCTGCTGCAGGACAATCAGCTCGTCGGGCCGCTGCCGGCGGAATGGGGCCACCTGGCGGCGGTGGTCTACCTGCGCCTGAGCAACAACCATCTCAGCGGGTCACTGCCGCCCGAGTGGGGTAATCTGCGCTCGGTGCGGGACCTGCTCCTGGACAACAACCACCTCAGCGGGCCGATTCCGCCGGAGTGGGGCAACCTGGAAGCCTTCGGGGGCGGCGGGCCGGCCAACGCTCCCCAGGGCGCCGGCTGGCCGCCAACGGCCGGGGCGCCGTTGGCGGCCAGCCAGGCGCCGGCCCGGCCGGCGATGCCCTGGCCGAACTCGGGATATCTTGATCTGTCCTGCAACCAGCTCAGCGGGCCGCTGCCGGTCGAACTCACGCGGCTGACCGGTGTGAGTGTGCTGGCCCTGGCGGGCAACCAGCTCAGTGGGCCGTTCGGCGCGGTGTGGCATGACTATGGCGGCAGTCGCTTTGCGCTTGACCTCTACTACAACAAGGTGGACACCACGACGCCGCAGGGCGGCTTCGGCTTCGGTGATGGCTGGTGGGCCACGCAGACCGTGCCCCCGGTCGGCTTGGTCGCGCTGGCGGCCGGCGGCGTCGTGACGGTGACCTGGACGCCGATCGCGTACACCGCGCACGGCGGCTACTACGAGGTCAGCTACGCCACCGCGCCGGCCGGGCCGTACACGGTCCACGGCCGCACCGCAGACAAGACGGTCGGCAGTTACACCGCCAGCGGCTTGTCGCCCGGCGTCATCTACTACTTCCGCGTGCGCACCTTCACACCGGCGCACCTCTATGAGCTGCCCGACCCCGAGAGCATGGGGTGCACCGTGCAACAGAACGCGCTGTGGAGCGACTACAGTGCGGCCGTCAGCAGCGCGCAGCGCCGCTACTTGCCGCTCGTCGCCGGTGGCGGGTCAGCGCCATGACGGGCTTCGGAGCAACCCCTGAGCCGGCCGCTCACACATCGCACAGGCGATAGGCCGCGGCCAGCGCCTCCGCGACATCGCCCTTGGGGAGGAACTCCTGCCCGACGAAGCCGGCGTAGCCCGTCTCCTTCAGGGCGCGCATGATCGCCGGGTAGTTGAGCTCTTGGCTGTCGTCCAGGTCGTGGCGGCCAGGGACGCCGGCCGTGTGCACGTGGCCGATGCGGCGAACAACCATGGCCTGGTGCTGTTGCAGGCCGCGGCCGGCGGCTACGTGGTCTATGACTTCTGCAGCGAGCTAGGCTGGAGCCCCTGCACTGCGGCGCAGGCGCCCGTACTGACGATTTGGTACCACTGAGGACGAGCTGCGGGACAGAGCCGCGGCGTGCCATCCTTCGGGGGGCACGCCGCGGCTCTAAAGGAAGCAGGGGCATGCGACACGCACTACTGCACGCCTTTTCGATCCTGAAGAAGGTCTGCCCGTCCCTGCTATTTCGGGGGGAAGGGTTTCGATTGTCCTGTCATCGTGGTATGATGTTTGGTTCCCTCCAAGGTTGGGGGGGCAGGGGGGCATTCTTATCGTCAGTAGCCGCGACGCTCTGGATGATTCTGCTGGGCGTGTTGGCCAGCGCCGGTCTCGCATCCAGTGCGAACGCTGCAGCCGGCATGTCTGATTCACACCAGCCTATGATGGCCGACAGCCCACTCGGTTCTGCTTTGGTCGTCCAGATTGCAGCAGGCGTTGATCATACGTGCGTCCTGATTGCAGGGGGCGGGGTAAAATGCTGGGGGAGTAACGATAATGGCCAGCTCGGGGATGGCACCACCCAGAGGCGGCTGTTGCCAGTGGATGTCGTTGGATTGACCAGCGGCGTGCAGATGATAAGTGCAGGGAATGATCACACCTGCGCCGGGATGGTGAGCGGAGGAGTCAAGTGCTGGGGCAAGAACGACGTCGGCCAGGTTGGAGATGGCACCACTACGCAGCGGCTTACCCCCGTGGATGTGGCGGGATTGAGTAGCAGGGTGCGGGTGATCACGACTGGCAACTCCTACACCTGCGCACTGTCTGAGAACGGCGGGGTTGAGTGCTGGGGGGGCAACTACCATGGCCAGCTTGGGGACAGTACGACTATCACGCGGTTGTCCCCAGGCGATGTAGTGGGCCTGAGCAGTGGTGTGCAGGCACTCGATTCAGGCGGTATGCATACCTGCGCGTTAACCGTTGGTGGGGGGGCCAAGTGCTGGGGGCGCAACGACGACGGTCAGCTGGGGGATGGCACGACCACGCAGCGACTCACGCCAGTAGACGTGGTAGGGCTGGGCAGTGGGGTGCGGGCGATCAGTGCCGGCTATGAATATACCTGTGCCGTGATGGAGACTGGCGCGGCCAAATGCTGGGGATCAGATCCATACGGCCAGCTTGGGGTCGGCCCATGGCAATACCCTTACCCGATGATCCCGACCCAAGTGGTGGGGCTCCAGAGCGGGGTGGCGACCATCAGTGCAGGGTATTTCCATACCTGCGCGGTCCTGCAGAGTGGCAGCGCCCAGTGTTGGGGGAACAACCATGACGGTCAACTGGGAGACAGCACGAGAACGGATCAGCGCACACCCGTGCTCGTGACGGGACTGCAGAGCGGCGTGAGGACCATCAACGCAGGCTATCAGCATACCTGTGTCGTGATGGCGACCGGGGAGGCCAGGTGTTGGGGGGCCAATTCCTTCGGCCAACTGGGCGATGGCACCACCGCGACGCGGCTCACACCCGTGGATGTGCTGATACTGGTCTTCGACTGCGCCGGCGTGACGGCGATTCCCCAGAAAGAATGCCAGGCACTGGTGACGCTCTTCGACCGCACCGAGGGCATGCTCTGGCGTGAGCGCACCGGCTGGCTGACGGCGCCGGACCCGTGCACTTGGCAGGGCGTCACCTGCACGGCCGATCCCATGTATCGGCAAGCGGCTTGCCCGGACCAGCGCGGCCCCTGCCCGGCCGCTCAGACCGTGATCGCGCTCAGCCTGCCCGGCAACGGGCTGAACGGCGCGCTACCGGCGGCGCTGGGCGATCTGACCGCCCTGCAGCACCTCGACTTGAGCCGCAACCGCCTCAACGGGCCGCTGCCGCCAGCGCTGGGCCGCCTGCCCGCCCTGCAGACCCTCAACCTCGGTCACAACTTCCTCAGCGGGGCCGTGCCGCCGGAACTGGGCGACCTGGCCGCCTTGCACGAACTGCGCCTGAACCACACCGAACTCCGCCAGCTTCCGGCTGAGTTGGGCCGCCTGGTGCACCTGCAGTACCTCGACCTGAGTCACACCGCCCTGGGCAGCCCGAGCATCCCGGTCGAGCTGGCCGACCTGGCCAGCCTGCGCCACCTCGACCTGAGCCATGCCGGCTTCTATGCCGCGACCATCCCGCCGGAGCTGGGCCGCCTGGCGCAGTTGCAGTATCTCGCCCTGAGCGGCAACGGCCTCAGCGGGCCGCTGCCACCCGAGCTGGGCCGGCTGACCGCCCTGCAAACCCTGGCCTTGAGCGAGAATGGCCTCAGCGGGCCGCTGCCGGCGGCGTGGGGGCAGATGACCGCCTTACAAGGCCTCGATCTGTCCACCAACCAGCTCAGCGGCCCGCTGCCGGCCGCCTGGGGGCAGATGCGCGCCTTGCAGTGGCTCAGCCTGGCCCGGAACCAGCTCAGCGGGCCGTTGCCGGCCGCCTGGGGGCAGTTGACCGCCTTGCAGGGTCTCGATCTGTCGTACAACCAGCTCAGCGGGTCGCTGCCGGCCGAGTGGGGCAACCTGACCGCCTTGCAGTGGCTCAGTACGACGCGGAATCAGCTCAGCGGGTCGTTGCCCTCGACGTGGGGTGCGCTGACTGCCCTGTGGACCCTCGACCTGTCGCACAACCAGCTTCTCGGCCCGCTGCCGGCCGAGTGGGGCCAGTGGACTGCCCTGCGCAACCTGCTGCTGCAGGACAATCAGCTCGTCGGGCCGCTGCCGGCGGAATGGGGCCACCTGGCGGCGGTGGTCTACCTGCGCCTGAGCAACAACCATCTCAGCGGGTCACTGCCGCCCGAGTGGGGTAATCTGCGCTCGGTGCGGGACCTGCTCCTGGACAACAACCACCTCAGCGGGCCGATTCCGCCGGAGTGGGGCAACCTGGAAGCCTTCGGGGGCGGCGGGCCGGCCAACGCTCCCCAGGGCGCCGGCTGGCCGCCAACGGCCGGGGCGCCGTTGGCGGCCAGCCAGGCGCCGGCCCGGCCGGCGATGCCCTGGCCGAACTCGGGATATCTTGATCTGTCCTGCAACCAGCTCAGCGGGCCGCTGCCGGTCGAACTCACGCGGCTGACCGGTGTGAGTGTGCTGGCCCTGGCGGGCAACCAGCTCAGTGGGCCGTTCGGCGCGGTGTGGCATGACTATGGCGGCAGTCGCTTTGCGCTTGACCTCTACTACAACAAGGTGGACACCACGACGCCGCAGGGCGGCTTCGGCTTCGGTGATGGCTGGTGGGCCACGCAGACCGTGCCCCCGGTCGGCTTGGTCGCGCTGGCGGCTGGCGGCGTCGTGACAGTGACCTGGACGCCGATCCCGTACACCGCGCACGGCGGCTACTACGAGGTCAGCTACGCCACCGCGCCGGCCGGGCCGTACACCGTCCACGGCCGCACCGCAGACAAGACGGTCGGCACCTACACCGCCAGCGGCCTGTCGCCCGGCGTGATCTACTACTTCCGCGTGCGCACCTTCACGCCGGCGCACCTGTATGAGCTGCCCGACCCCGAGAGCATGGGGTGCACCGTGCAGCAGAACGCGCTGTGGAGCGACTACAGTGCGGCCGTCAGCAGCGCGCAGCGCCGCTACTTGCCGCTCGTCGCCGGCGGCGGGTCAGCGCCATGACGGGCTTCGGAGCAACCTCTGCGCCGGCCGCTCACACATCGCACAGGCGATAGGCCGCGGCCAGCGCCTCCACGGGATCGCCCCTGGGAATGAACTCCTGCCCGACGAAGCCGGTGTAGCCTGCATCCTTCAGCGCCCGCATGATGGCCGGGTAGTTGAGCTCTTGGCTGTCGTCCAGGTCGTGGCGGCCAGGGACGCCGGCCGTGTGCACGTGACCGATCAGCGGCGCCGCCTGCTGGATCGTGCGGATGATGTCCCCCTCCATGATCTGCATGTGGTAGATGTCGTAGAGCAGCTTGACGGCCGGCGAGTTGACCAGCGCCATGACTAGCCTGGCCCAGGCGGTGTGATCGCACTGGTAGTCAACGTGATCCACCTTCGAGTTGAGTAGCTCCAGAACCAGCGTGATGCCCCTCGCTGCGGCCGCCGGCGCTATGCGGCGCAGCCCCTCGGCCGTGACCAGCGCGCCCTCTTCGTCGCTCAGCCCGCCGCGATTGCCAGAAAAGACGATCAGGTTCGGGATGCCATAGCGCACGGCCAGTTCCAGTTTGGCCTTGACCTCAGCCTCGACCCCGGCGTGGTGCTCGCGACGGTTCAGCCCGACCGCGATCTGGCCCGCGCCTTCGCTGACGATCGTCAGGCCGGCGGCGCGGGCGTAGTCCCACAACTCGGCCGGGAGCAGCTCGACGCCCGCGTAGCCGATGCGTTGCGCTTCCCGGAGCAGCCGCACAGGGTCGGCGGCGCCTCGGCCGAAGCACCACCAGGCGAAAGATTGCTTGATCTGGCTCATCTTGCCTCCTCGATAATGCGATCCACCACCAACTGGCGGAACTGGGGCGACAGGCTGGCGAAGTAGGCGCTGAAACCGGTCACGCGCACCACCAGGTCGGGATATTTGCCGGGATCCTGGTGCGCGGCCAGGATCGTGGCTTTGTCGAGCACGTTCATGTTGATCTGCGTGCCGCCGAGGTCCATGTGGCCGCGCACCAGGCTGGCGATGGCCTCCACGCCGGCCCGATCGCGGGCGAGCCCCGGATCGAGCTCGATTTGCATCGGCGCGGAGTTGCCCCAGCCGGGCTGCACCGCGGCGACGGCCGTCGCCATGGCCGTGGCCGCGGCGTCGCGACGAAAGCCGGGATCCGGGCTGGCGCCGTGCGAGATCGGCTCGCCCGCGCGGCGGCCGTTGGGAGTCGCCTTGAGGTCGCCGCCCATGGCGATCATGCTGGCCCACGAGAAGAGGCCGGGGATCAGGTTGAAGCCGGCCGGCGTCGGCTTCTCCTTGATCAGGTCGGTGAAGAGCCGCGTGATGCGCACTGCGTATTCGTCGGCCAGCGAACCGCCGCTGCCGAAGCGCGGGATGCTCCGCATCATCAGCCGGATGCGTTCTCCCGCGGGGCCAGCCCAATTGCTCTCGACGCAGGCGTGGACCTCTGCCCAGGTCAGCCGCCGCTCGCGCTCCACCCGCTGCTCCAGCGCCGCGAAGGAGTCGGCCACGGTCGCCAGCGCTGCGCCGTCCACGCACAGGTTGTAGTGTCCCACGCCGCCGGCCGCGGCATCCAACCCCTTCTCAATGGGGCCGTGACAGAGCAGGTCGAGGACGAGCTCGGGAAAAACCTGGTGCATGTGCGCCATGTGGAAATCCAGGCCCTCGGCCATGACCTCGACCGCGCGGCGCATGTGGAGCTCGAAGAGCCGCCACAACCTCGCCACACCCGGCGGCTGGCAGCTCGCGAACATCTCATCCCACGCGACCAGAAAAACCCCCGCGAAGTTGATCTTGGGAATGTCGTTCAGTGTGTACTCGCGGCCAGGGATGGCGAACCAGTGACAGCCAGAGTAGGCGCGCTCGCGCGCGGTCGCCAACGGAACGCCGTTGCGGGCGAACCCGCGCACGACGTTGTCTATCCCCAGGAACTTCGGGATGCCGGTCTTGTCCTCCAGCATGATCTCGACCCCGCGGCGCAGCAGCGCAGGATCGGCGCTCTTGCCCACGCACACGCCGATGTTCGCCGGCGTCTTGAGCCGGTGCGCGGCCTCCAGCACCAGGAACGAGACGCGGCTCGTAACCTCGCGGCCCTCGGCGTCTGGCCCGCCCAACTGGATGTAGGGGGTGTCTCGCAACAGGCTGCACGCGAGATGGAAGGTCGCTTCTTCGTCGGTCAGGATGCCAGCCGCCACATCGCGCTCGTAGAAGGGCTGCAGCAACACATCCAGCCGGCCCAACGAGCCGCTGCCGTTGTACATCCGCGCGGCGGTGTCGTACCAGGTGATCCACTGGCACGCTTCGCGAAAGGTCTGCGGAGGCGCCTCGACCAGCCGCCCGTTGATGTCGGCCATGACCAGCAGGTTCTCCCGCCGGTGCGGGTCGGTCTCGACCTCCGCCAGCCGCCGCGCCTCGGCCGCGTTCGCGGCGATCCACGCCTGGAACCCCAACACCACATCCTGGAGGCCGTCGTAGAACTCCGCGTGTTCCGGGCCGTGCTCTGCGCGGTAATAGCGAATCTTCTTCAGCAGGCCGCCGAAGCCCAGCTCCAGCCCGATCGCCAGATCCTGGCAGAAGTGCTGCACGCCGCCGATGCCGTGCCGCAGCCGGTACTTTTCCTGCTCCGGCTTCAGGTGCGAGTAGTCGAAGTCGGGGTTCCACTGCACCTTGCGATACGAATTGAAGTTCACGCAGTAGCCGCCCAGGATCGAGCTGAGCGGATCCACGTAAGGCGGATGCGCCTCGAGCAGCGCCCGGAAGCTGCGGCCAACGGCCCGCGCGCCGAAAAATCCGCCGCTGGGATGGTTGCTGGTCGGCTCGAAGTTGGCGAGCAGCACATCGGTGATCGGCTCGCCGGAGCCGCTGATGCTCTTCACCACGCGGCGTAATTCAGCCGGCGGCAGGATGAGCGCGTGGTCGTCGTGATCCATCGCGCCGATGATCGCCTGCTTCTCGGCCGTGTGCGCCAGCTTGGTGGCGCACAGCGCGGCCAGCCGGCCCTCGTAGGTCCAGGGAGAGGTGGAGGCTTGATCGGGCAAGTTGGCGGCTCCTGTCAGGTGAGTTGAGTGTATCATAGCATAGAACAGCGGGTTCGTCACAGAGCGATGCCCGCGGTCGCAACATGAAAACGGGCCAGGGTAATCCGCTCATACGGGTGGGCGTCCCCGCGCTCATAGAGGCAGCACAGCCGGCCATCCGGCGCCTGCGCCAGATCCGAGTACGCGCTCGGCCCGGCGTGCAACACCAGCCCGGCCGACCAGGTGCGGCAGCGATCGGCGCTGATGCGCACGGTCAGCCGCTCGCGCTGCGTGCTGGCCGGGTTCGAGAAGACCACGCGGTCGTCGGGCAAGCCCAGCAGCCCCGCCTGACAGACCGGCTCGATCAACGCGTCGTCCAGCCGCGCCTCCGACCAGGTCAGCCCCTCGTCGTGGCTCCAGGCGACTGCACGGCGGTTACGGCCATGATAGGCGCGCATGTTGAGGTAGATCGCGCCGTCGGAAAGTTGCACGGCCTGGCACTCGTTGACCTGGCCGAGGATCGCGCCGCCCACCTGCCAGCTCGCGGCGTGGTCATCGCTGTAGATGACGTGTGAGCCGAAATCGCGGCGCGCGGGGTCAGGCGGCCCCACACTGAAGTCGCAGGGGATCAGCAGCCGGCCGCTCGCCAGTTGGATGCCGTGCCCCGGCCCGGTGGCATACCAGCGCCAGTCATCCGGCTTCACCTGCGCGGTGATCTCTACCGGCGCCGACCAGGTGACGCCGTCATCGTCGCTGCACAGCAGCCATACCCCGCGCGACGCTTCTCCGCGCACGATCATGCTTTCCGGCCGGTCGGCCAGGTTCCAGTTGAGCGGCAGCCAGATCGCGCCGGTCGTGCGATCCTGGACGGGACACGGGTTGCCGAAGACGTTCTCTCCGGCATCGGCGATGATCCGCATCTCGCTCCAGGTGTCGCCGTTGTCGGTGGAACGTCGCAGCACGATGTCAATGTCGCCCGAATCCGACCTGCTGTACCTGCGACCTTCGCAAAACGCAAGAATCGTGCCCGCGGCTGTCACGAGCAGCGCGGGGATGCGAAACGTATGATAGCCGTCCTGGCCGGCGATGAAGAGGTCGGTTTGTATCATGGCCGATGCTTCTGACTCTGACCCAAGAGCCGTCTCTGCGCCGTCATTGCGAGGCCCGCCGCTTGGGGTTGCGAGGCACGAAGCAAAGCAATCCCCTGCGTGGGACGAGATTGCTTCGTCGCAATGACATTCTTACCGCGGTTTTTCGGCCCACTGCGCCTTCATGCGGGCCATCTCCTCGTTGATCGGCGCCGGCGCGCCGGGGCATTCCCGTTCGGGATCATGCAGCCATTGGCCCTGGTTGTCGCGCAGCACCGGCAGACGCTGGAGCATCGGCGGCGGCGCGACCGCCGCGCGCGGCTGATCGGCGTACCAGTACGCGACGGATGACATCTCGTTCGCCAGGTGGTTGCCGTGGCCGTGCTCGATCGTGACCTTGATCTCTCGCTGAAAGCGGACCGGATTCTCGATGTGCAGCACATAGCTCGTCTGGTAGCCATGCGTGTGGCTCTCGTGGATCGAGGAGCCGTTGCGCAGGAAGGCATTTGGCTGCATCCCCCAGGCCTGGTTGAGGTAATCCTCGCTGCCGGTCCCGTGCAGGTCAGGCGGCCACTTGTAGCCGTCCACCCAGATCATATCGTCCCCTTCGCCCCACCACGTGCCCTGGAAGTTCGTCACCGACAGATTGCAGCCGATGTAGTGGCCGCGACCCTGAGTCTCGAGGATGACGTAGTTGTTCTCCCAGGCCAGCCTCTCGGTATTGACGATGTTGGCTTCTGGCGTGTTGACCCGGATTTCGTGGCCCCAGCCCCCGAACGGATTCGTCCGTCGGAATTCGGCGTGGAAGTAGCCCGCGTCGGGCTGCGGACGGTCGCAGGTCTCATAGTCCACGTAGAAGTACTGCCCGTGAGTCTCGGCGCTCTCGTTCACCAGCTCTACCACCGCGCGTTCGTTGAAGGGCATCCGCGCATAGCAGTTGAGCGCGCAGCCCTGGTTGAACTGATTGTTGTTGCGCGTCGAGGCGGTGAAGAGCAGCGACTGGTAGCTGTTGACGATGCCGTGCCCTAGCCCGAAGAAGTCGCCGAGTGGGACGAGGACGCTGGGCCGGCTCGCATCGTCCCAGGTGATCTTGAGCAGACATTCGCGGTAGTGATCGCGTTGGGTCATCCAGATGTGGGTGATCGCGCCCGGCGCTTTGATGTCGGCCAGCACGCGTGTTTGCCCCGGCTCGATGCGCCACGCGTCGGCGTTCCGGCCGCTGGTGTCCCACGACGAGCACCGGCTAGTCCGGCCGGCGCTGAGGGTTGGTAGTTGGTGGATCATTTTGTATGCTCCTTGTGGAATGTCCCTGAATTGGATGCCATAGAAGGTCAGTTCTGTGCATAGGCCGCCACGATGGCGCGTGCGGCGTCGAGTGAAGGCGCGGCGTGCAGCAGCGTCACGCCGGTCGGGAATCTTTGGCTGATGTCGCCCTGGCGCAGCTCGTCGGCGGTCGCGTGGACGCGCACAAGCGCGATGGGCCGCTCTTTGGCCTGGGCATAGATGGCGTCCATATCATTGAGCTGCGACTGGCCAAAGTCCAGACACTGGAGCGAAGGCAGCTCGAGCATGGCGCCGACGTTGTGCATGAAATTACCGCAACTGTGGATGCCGCCGCCGCCCAGTTCAGCCAGCACCCGCTCATCGTGCGCCGCGAGCTGCCGGCGGTACATGCGGGGCGACACCATGATCGCCGAATCGCCCCGCAGTAGGATCCGGCCGCGAATCATGAACCCGTGCTGGTGGCTGAACCCTGCCGGGCCGTCGTTGAGCAGCGGCGCGAGCTGGCGCGCCAGGGACACTTGCACGGCCGCGACTTTGGCGAGCGCCTGCGCCACAAAGTCCGGGTCTTCGATCAGATCGGCATACAGCATCGAGCCGCACATCATCTCCAGCGTGTCCACCGGCCCTTGCAGGTCGGGCAACACGAGCCGGATCCCGGCGGGCAGCGGCGGATGGAGCGCCAGCACGTCGCGGTAGAACCGATACCGCTCGACCACACGCGGCAGCCAACCTGCGGTCAGCTCCACTGGCCCGCGGGCCAGCCCGGCGGCCAGTTCTGCCCGCGACGCGAACGGTCGCACCCACGGCGGGTTGTCCTCCACCTGTTCGACACGCGCGCCGAAGGCCGACGCCACGAGCACGGTGCCGAAGTTCGCGCGAATGGTCGCCGGCAGATCGTCGCCGACGAGGGGACGGTGGACGATGTGCGTGTCCCACGCGCTCACCAACTCGTTGAAGAGCATCTTCTCCGGGTCATCGAAGATCTCATGGTGCGGGTACGGCTGCCAGGGATCGTCCGCCGGCAACGGATAGCTGACCACGAGCGGCAGGCGTTCAACCGGCTCATACGCCAGTGCGGCCTGATGCCGGCTGGCGATTTCCTGTTCGTGGGCCAGATCGAGGGTGTCGGCGAGACGCCGCAACAGGGCGGCGAGGCGTGTGTTCACATGCGCTCCTTGTAGCCCATCTCGTACAGCGCCAGCACATTTGCGTCATCGGGTTTCTGCCGGGCCTTGTGTGATTATCCATCATAGACGCCTGGTTGTCAACGCCGGCCCTGGCCAAGAGTATAACGCAAAACCTTTGGCGACTTCGTCACTATGCGTTCCCGAGGCCGACACCGGCAGCGCTCTGGCAAGAACATGCGCGCCCGGTTTCGAGGCTGGCAAGAACATGCGCGTCCGGTTTCGAGGCTGTGCGAAGCCTCCTTTAGGATCAGCCGGTTCAGTGGGCTGAGCGACAGACCGCCTAAAGGCTCGAAACCGCTAGCGTCGGGATGTTCTGGGCAGGAGCGTAGTGTGCGGTTGCGAGGGACGAAGCAGAGCAGTCTTGTTCTTGCCAAAAGCAGGAGATTGCTTCGGGGCAAACGGCGTCCCTCGCCATGACCGACACTCTTGCAGTATACCCCCTGGCTCATCGGCCATAGACTGTTGATAGGGGGACTTGTCAACCCTCTCGTTGTGCGCTATCATGATGCTGGCCGCCCACGGCCCGCCGCGAGGCGAAGGGCACATGTCACACGGAATCAGGAGGCTTCATGAGGACTTTCGGAGGGATCTGGCCCGCATTGGTCACCCCATTCACGGCTGAGGACGAGGTGGATGCGCCGGCCCTGCGCCGGCTGGTCGAGCATCTGATCGGCAAGCAGGTGGATGGTTTCTACGTCTGCGGCAGCACCGGGCAAGGGCTGGCCATGACGGTCGCAGAACGCAAGCAGGTGTTGGAGGTGGTCGTGGAGCAGGTGCGCGGCCGTGTGCCGGTGATTGCGCATGTGGGCGCGGTGGCTGTGCGCGAGGCGGTCGCGCTGGCCCGGCATGCCGAGACCGCGGGCGCAGATGGCGTCAGCAGTGTCTTGTTGCCGCAGTACAGCGATGCGCGCAGCACGCGTGCCTACTATGCGACCCTCGCGGGGGCCGTGCCCAGCCTGCCGTTGCTGGTCTACGTCTTCGGCGGGCCGCTAGACGCGGTCGCCCTGATGCGGAATCTGATGGAGATTCCGAATGTGGCTGGCGTCAAGTACACCGGGCCGAACATGTACGAACTCCGGCATCTCATCGAGTTGCGCACGGAGGGCTGGACCGTCTTCGCGGGGATGGACGAGCAATCGCTGTTCGGCGCCATGCAGGGCTCCAGCGGGCACATCGGCTCGACGCTGAACCTGATGCCCGGCGCATATCGCGAGATGCGCCGCTGCGTTCTGTCTGGCGACCTGGCGCGCGGTCACGAGTTGCAGATGCGCGTCAACCACGTCACCGCCGTGTTGATCGCGGCCGGGTTCCACGGTGCGCTCAAAGAGGCGTTGCGCATCCTCGGCCTCGACTGCGGCCAGCCGCGGCTGCCGGGACTACCCTTTCCTGCCGACCAGGCGTCGCAACTGCGCGCCAGGCTGGCGACGGTCGGGTTCCAGGCGCTGGCGGAGCTGTGAATTGCCTCTGTCGCATCGGGTAACGCTTCGCACAACACGTTTCAGCTTTCTGCAGGAGAACCCATGTCCCTCACCCAACTGCGCATCGGCATGATCGGCATCAACGGCCGCGGCGGCTTGTGGCGGCACTGGCATGATCCGCAGGGCCGTTCGGTCGTCGTCGGCGCGGCCGATATCGTGCCGGAATATCTGGATGCGTTTCGCGTCGAACACGAGAAGGCGCCCTTCACAACGCTCGACTATCGCGAGCTGATCGCCCGACCCGATATTGACGCCATCGCGGTCACCTCGCCCGACTATTGCCACGAGGAACACGCGGTCGCGGCGTTGGAGGCGGGCAAGCACGTCTTCTGCGAGAAGCCGATGACGATCACCATCGAAGGCTGCGACCGCGTCTTGAACGCCTGGCGCAGGTCAGGCACGCGGCTGATGGTCGGCTTCAACATGCGCTACATGAACATCTTCCGTGTGATGAAAGAGATCATCGAGTCGGGCGCGATCGGCGAAATCCGGGCCGCGTGGGTGCGCCACTTCGTGGGCATGGGTAGCGACTTCTACTACCACGACTGGCACGCCACCCGCCAGAACGCGACTTCGCTCCTGCTGCAAAAAGGTTCGCACGATCTCGACATGATCCACTGGCTGACCGGCCGCTACACCAAACGGACGGCCGCGTTCGGCAGCCTGGATTTCTTCGGCGGCGACAAGCCGAACGACCTGACCTGCCCGGCCTGCCCCGAACGCGACACTTGCACCGAGGTCTCGCGTTCGCGCCGCATCCAGTGTTGTTTCCGCCAGGAGGTGGATGTCGAGGATAACCAGGTGATGATCATGGAACTGGAGGGCGGGATCAAGGCCTCCTATCTTCAATGCCACTTCACGCCTGACTATCACCGGAATTATACGATCATCGGGACCGAGGGCCGGATCGAAAACTCGGAGCCGGAGATGACCGTGTGGGTGAAGACGCGCGTCTCGAACTCGTGGCGCGATCTGGCCGACCGCGCCTACACCATCAAGCCGGCGCGCGGGGGCCACGGCGGCGCCGACCCGGTGATCTGCCGCGACTTCGTGGAGATGTGTCTCGACGGCAAGGAGCCGCTGGCGATCCCGCTGGCCGGTCGGATGAGCGTGGCGGCCGGGGTGTGCGCGGCGCAGTCGCTCCGTAACGGCGGCGCGCCGGTGGATGTGCCGCCCCCGCCGTTTTGACGATGACAGTCATTCTGAGCGGGTCCGCCCCTGACCGCTGACTACGGCGCGAATCCAGCGAAGAATCTCCTTGTGATCTGCGAGGATCCGATGTTCCGTTGCATCTTCTGCGCCATCCTGGCCGGCCAGGCCGAGGGCAGCTTCGTCTATCGGGACGACCTCTGCACGGCCTTCCTGGACATCCATCAGCCGACCGCGGGCAAGCTGCTGGTCGTGCCGAATCTCCACGCCGCGGCTCTGGCCGACCTGCCGCCGCAGACGGGCGGCCGGATGCTCCAGGTCGCGCAAAAGCTGGCGGCCGCGCTGCGGCGCAGCGGGCTGCCGTGCGAAGGGGTCAATCTCTTCCTGGCGGATGGCCGCGCGGCGGGGCAAGATGTGTTTCACGTCCACCTGCACGTCATGCCGCGCTTCACTGGCGATGGGATTCGCTTGCAGGTTGGGCAGTCGCACGCCATTTATCCACCCCGTTTCGAGTTGGATCGCCTGGCCGCAGAGATCCTCAAAGCATTGCCCTGAAACTTCAACGCCAATGTTCGTTTGACGAAACAAAGCAAATACGGTACAATCGTCACACAACTTCAAGACTCGAACAGGACGAATAACAGGAGGAGAAGATGATTACCGTAAGAGACTTGTTGGCGAACAAACGTGTCGAGGGCGTGTGGAGCGTGACACCCGAAACCACTGTGTACCAGGCCTTGGAGTTGATGGCCGAGAAGAACGTCGGCGCGCTGCTGGTGATGACCGATAATCGGCTCATCGGCGTCTTCTCGGAGCGCGACTATGCGCGTAAGTGCGTCTTGAAGGGCCGCAACTCGCGCGACACACGCGTCGCCGACCTGATGAGCTCGCCGGTCATCTATGTCCACGCGGAGCAGTCGGCGGAACAATGCCTGGCGATCATGACGCAACGGCAAATCCGCCATCTGCCGGTGATGGCCGGCGATGAGGTGATCGGTGTGGTGAGCATCGGCGACGTAGGCAAGGCGATTATCTCGCACCAGCAAGAGGCGCTGAAGGATTTGGAGACTTACATCACCGGCGTGCCGCGTTAGAGGACGGGCGGATTCCGCAGAGTATCGCGAGATTTGCGCGACACCCCTCCCGTGATTTGCTCCACAAGGGCAACCCGTGTACAATTTTCACGGGCCACCGAGCGCCAGATCAAAGATGAATGCGTGCCCTACTCCAGCCTCCTTCGGAGGTCGGGGTGGGGCTTTCTGTTTTCCAAAAAAGGAGGATGTAATGCAGCTTGCCGATCTCCTCAGCGCTGAAGCGTTGACATTCGACGATGTGTTGTTGGTGCCGGGCTACGCCGAGGTGTTGCCGGCCGAGACCGATCTCGGCACGCGCCTGCAAGGGGGATTCAAACCCTAAAGGTCTCGCAGACCTTTAGGGTTTCTTCATCGAGGGTTCATGCTTTATCGCGTCGAAGTTTCCACCAAACCCGGCTTTCCCGATGCGCGGGGCGAAAGCCTGCGCGGTCAGACCCGCGCGCTGGGTCTGACCGGCATCGAGACCATTGCGGTCAGCGACCTCTATTTTCTGGAAGGCAACCTGGATGACGCCGCGGCCAGCCGGCTGACCGAAACGTTGCTTTATGATCCGGTCGTCGAACAAGCCGTCATTCACCGCATAGATAAGAACATGATTCACCGCAGAGGCGCAGAGGACGCAGAGCCTAAAAAAGATCCTCCGCGTTCTCTGCGACTCAGCGATGAATCAACCTGCACCATCGAGGTCGCGCTGCGGCCCGGCGTCACCGACAGTGTGGCCGAAAGCCTGCTGGCGGGCGCGCGGCTGATCGGCGTGGCGGGACTGGCGCGCGCGGCCACCGGGCAGCGTTACGTGATCGCGGGTCGGACCAGCCCCGCCGAAGCGTCCCGTCTGGCCGAGGGGCTGCTCGCAAATGTCGTGATCCAGACCTATACCGTGGATGAGCCGATGGCGCCCTCTTTCATCCCGACCCAGGTTGTGGACGCCACGGTCGAGGTCATCCCCGTGACCGATGCGGACGACGAACGACTGGCCGCGCTCAGCCGGGAGCGGCGCCTCTCCCTCGACTTGACCGAGATGCAGGCGATCCGCGACTATTACCGCCGCGAGGGCCGGGAGCCGACCGACATCGAGTTGGAGATGTTGGCGCAGACCTGGTCGGAGCATTGCGTCCACAAGACCTTCAAGGCGATCATCGAATATGAAGAGAGCGGGCCGGATGGTGCGCCCGTGCCGGGCAGCCAACGCACGATTGACTCGCTCCTGAAGACCTTCATCCGCGCGGCCACCGAGCGAGTGAACAAGCCGTGGGTGCGCTCTGCGTTCGTGGACAACGCCGGCATCATCGCGTTCGACGACTGCTTCGATCTGGCCTTCAAGGTCGAGACGCACAACCACCCCTCCGCGCTGGAGCCGTTCGGCGGCGCCAACACCGGCGTGGGCGGGGTGATCCGCGATGTGATCGGCGTCAGCGCGCGGCCCATCGCCAACACCGATATCCTCTGCTTCGGCCCGCCTGATCTGCCGTTCGACGCGCTGCCGGCCGGCGTCCTCCACCCGCGGCGCATCGCCGACGGCGTGACGGCCGGCATCGAGGATTACGGGAACAAGATGGGCATCCCGATGGTGAACGGCGCGATCCTCTACGATGAAGGCTACACCGCGAACCCGCTCGTCTTTTGTGGCTCTCTGGGCCTGCTGCCCCGTGGCGCGCATCGCAACCGGCCGCAGTCGGGCGACCTGGTCGTGGTGATCGGCGGACGGACGGGCCGCGACGGGCTGCGCGGGGCCACCTTCTCCTCGATGGAGATGGATCACCAGACGGGGCAGATCGCGGGCACGGCGGTGCAGATCGGCCACCCGATCCACGAGAAGCAGGCGTTGGAGGCGGTGATCCAGGCGCGCGATGCCGGACTGTACACCGCGATCACCGACTGCGGCGCAGGCGGGTTGTCGTCGGCGGTCGGCGAGATGGCCGCGGAACTGGGCGCGGAGATCCACCTGGAACGCGCGCCCCTCAAATATGCGGGCCTCCGGCCGTGGGAAATCTGGCTGAGCGAGGCGCAGGAGCGCATGGTGCTGGCCGTACCGCCCGCCCACTGGCCGGCCCTCCGGGCGATCTGCGACGGGCTGGATATCGAGGCGTTCGCCCTGGGCCATTTCACCGGCGACGGCCGGCTGACCCTCCGCTACGATGGCCGGATCGTCGGCGAGCTGAGCGCCGACTTCCTGCACAACGGCATCCCGCGGCGGCGCTTGCGAGCGACGTGGGCGCGAGGTGAGGCTGAGGTTAAAGCTGAGGCTAAGGCCGAGGCAAGTAACCTTAACCTCAACCTCAACCTTCGCCTTCTCCTCGCCTCTCCCGACATTCGCAGCAAGGAGGATGTCGTCCGCCGCTACGACCACGAGGTGCAGGGCGCGACGGTCGTCAAGCCGTTCGTCGGCCGCGCCAACGCCGGGCCGAGCGACGCGGCGGTGTTGGATTTACGATTTGCGATTGCAGATTTCGGATTTCGGAATGATACAGGCGCCCTCGATCCGCAATTCGCAATTCGCAATCCCCAATCCCCACTCCCCGGCGTCGCGCTCTCCGCGGGGATCGCACCGGCGCGCGACGGGATGGATCCGTACGCGATGGCCTGGGCGGCCGTGGATGAGGCGGTGCGCAATTGCGTGGCCGTCGGCGCCGACCCGGATCGTATCGCGCTTCTGGACAACTTCTGTTGGGGCAACCCGAACCTGCCGGACCGGCTGGGTGGGCTGGTGCGTTGCACGCAGGGCTGCTACGACGCGGCCGTGGCCTACGGCGCGCCCTTCATTTCGGGCAAAGACAGCCTGAACAACGAATACACGGGCGCGGACGGCAAGAAACATGCCATCCCCGGCACGCTGCTGATCTCCGCGCTCGGCATCGTGCCCAATGTCGGCCGCACGGTCACTTCCGATCTGAAAGCGGCCGGGGATCGGTTGTATCTCGTGGGGGAGAGTGCTTCGTCCCACAGGGAGGCTGCGCACTCGCATAAACCGCTCCTCGCAATGACGCCAGGGCAGAAAAGGGATAGGTTGGCGACCTACCGCACACTCCACGCGGCGATGCGGGCCGGGCTGGTGCGCGCCTGCCACGACTGCTCGGAGGGTGGGCTGGCGGTCGCCGCGGCCGAGATGGTCATCGGCGGCGGGCTGGGGCTGGAGTTGCATTTTGGCGTCGGGGCGCCCCTTGCGGTCGCCCCGACGGGGCAGGTGCAAGACCTGCCCCTACTCTTCGACGAAGCGCCGGGCCGGCTGCTGGTGGAGGTCGCGCCGGAGCACGCCGCCGAGTTCGAGGCGCAGATGGTCGGGCTGCCGTGCGCCGCGCTCGGCGAAGTGATTGCGGAGCCGTGGCTGCGCGTGACCGGCCTGACAGGCGAGTTGCTGATCGAGGCGGAGCTGGCCGCGCTCGAAGACGCGTGGCGGGGGCATATCCGATGAGCGCAAAACCACCGATCTTGATCCTCCACGCGACCGGGACGAATCGCGACCGGGAAGCGACCTGGGCAGTCGAGCTGGCCGGCGGCGCGGCCGAGATCGTCCACGTCAACCAACTGTTTGCGGGCGAGCGCCGGCTGGCCGACTACCGCATGTTGGTGCTGCCGGGCGGCTTTTCCTACGGCGACGACCTGGGCGCGGGCAAGCTGTGGGCCGTGGCGCTCCGCTATCGCCTGGGCGACGATCTGGCCGCGTTCATCGCGTCGGGCCGGCCCGTGCTCGGCATCTGCAACGGGTTCCAGGCGTTGGTGAAGGCGGGGCTGTTGCCGGGGGTCAGGCGTCAGGGATCAGGCGTCAGGGGCCAGGCCGCAGATGGCTTCCTGACTCCTGATCCCTGTTCCCTGGCCCCTGCTTTCACCCTCACCCGCAACGACTCGGCGCGGTTCGAGTGTCGCTGGGTCTACCTGGAACCGAACCCGGCCAGCCCGTGCATCTTCACCCGCGGGCTGCCGGAGCTGATCTACTGTCCGGTGGCGCATGGCGAAGGCAAATTCGCGGCGCGGGACGCCAAAGCGCTGGCCGACCTGGAAGCGGCCGGGCTGGCCGCGCTGCGTTACACCGGGCCGGCCGGCGCGCCAGCGGCGTATCCGTGGAACCCCAACGGCTCGCAAAACGACATCGCCGGCGTCTGTAATCCCCAGGGCAACGTGCTGGGGCTGATGCCCCACCCCGAAGACCATCTGATCCCGGCGCATCACCCACGCTATCACCGTGGCGAGCGCGGGATGCTGGGGCTGCCGCTGTTCCGCAACGGGGTGCAGTATGCGGGGGGATTGTAGATGACGGATGACGAATGACCAAGAACTGATAACTGACGACTGACAACTGACAACCAAACTGCGAGGTATCCTGTGCTCACAATTTCAGACATCGAAGCTGCCATCCCCCACGCGCTGACGCGCGTTGATCTGCCTGGCCTGGGCGCGCGCCAGGAAGGGAAGGTGCGCGATATCTACGTTGCCGGCGATCAGCGCGTGCTGATCACCACCGACCGCATCTCGGCATTCGACCGGGTGCTGGGCGCGATCCCCTTCAAGGGGCAGGTGCTCAATCAGCTCAGCGCGTGGTGGTTTGCGCAGACGCGCGACATCGTCGCCAACCACGTCATCAGTGTGCCCGACCCCAACGTGACGCTGGCGCGGGAGGCCGCGGCGCTGCCGGTCGAGGTGATCGTGCGCGGCTACATCACCGGCGTGACCTCCACCTCGCTGTGGACGTTGTATCGTCAGGGCGTGCCGCGGCCCTACGGCCTCGACCTGCCGCCCGGTTTGCACAAGAACGATTCGCTGCCCGAGCCGGTCATCACCCCCACCACGAAGGCGACCGGCGGCGCGCACGACGAGCGGCTGACCCCGGCCGAGGTGCTCGAGCGCGGCCTGGTCGAGCCGGGGCTGTGGGCCGAGATCCAGGCAGCCGCGCTGGCGATCTTCCGCCGTGGGCAAGAGGTCGCGCGCCGCGCCGGCCTGATCCTGGTGGACACCAAGTACGAATTCGGGCTGATTGACGGCCGGCCCGCGTTGATTGACGAAGTCCACACGCCCGATTCGAGCCGATTCTGGGTGGCCGAAAGCTACGAAGCGACCCGCGGCACGGATCGCGAGCCGGAGAACTTCGACAAGGAGTTCCTGCGCATCTGGTTTGCCGAGCGCGGCTATCGCGGGGATGGCATCCCGCCCGCCATGCCCGCCGCGTTCATCGCCCAGGTCGCGCAACGTTACATCGCCGCCTACGAGCGGCTGACCGGCGAGACCTTCGCCCCCGGCGCGCAGCCCGCCGCCGACCGCATTCGCGCCAACCTGACGCGCTGACCCATTCCAGAGAAAAGCACCGCGGAGACGCAGAGGACGCGGAGAGGGATAAGACTCTCTGCGCCTCTGCGGTGAAATGAGGTGACACATGCTCGTTCCTATCATCATGGGTTCCAAAGCCGACCTGGCGCACGGCCAGGCCATTGCGGACGCGCTGAAGGCGTTCGGGATCGCCAGCGAAATCCGCGTGGCGTCGGCGCACAAGGCCACGCGCTACGCGCTGGATCTGTTGGCCGCGTATGAGGCCGATGGACAGCCGAAGGTCTACATCACCATCGCGGGCCGCTCCAACGCGCTCAGCGGCGTGGTGGATGCCAATGTGACCGCGCCGGTGATCGCCTGCCCGCCCTACGCCGACCGCTTCGGCGGCGCCGATCTCTACTCCTCGCTGCGGATGCCGTCGGGCGTGGCGCCGGCCGTCGTGCTTGAGCCATCGGCCGCGGCGCTGCTGGCCGCCAAAATCCTGGCGCTGGCCGATCCGGCCCTGCGCGAACGGATCGCCGCGGCCCAGTCTGCGGCCACGCAGCAGATCATAGACGATGATGCGGGGATCAATTAGAAGCACCGCGGAGGCGCAGAGAGTGCAGAGGACACCTATCTCTTCTGTCTCTGCGCCCTCTGCGTCTCTGCGGTGAATCGGTTTGGGGATCGAGGCTGGCATGACTGAATTGGACTGGGAGCGCGACGACGAATTGGATCGGCCACACGAGGCGTGTGGCGTGTTCGGCATCTGCGCGCCCGCGGTTGACGCCGCGCGCATGACCTTTTTCGCGCTCTACGCGCTGCAACATCGCGGTCAGGAGAGCGCCGGCATCGCCACATGCGACGGCGGCGCGGCCTACATCCAGAAGGGGATGGGGCTGGTGGCGCAGACCTTCACCGAGGAAAACCTGCGGCCGCTCAAGGGCCACCTGGCAATCGGCCACACCCGCTACTCGACCAGCGGCTCCTCACACATCCGCAACGCGCAGCCCTACCTGATCGAGACGCTGCACGGGCCGCTGGGGGTGGCGCACAACGGCAACCTGACCAACGCGTTGACCCTGCGCCGCCAGTTGCTGGAGCGGGGGGTCGGCCTCAGCTCCTCCAGCGACAGCGAGGTGATCACCCAGATGCTGGCCGCGCCGCCGCCGGGGGGCGAGCCGAACGGCCCCAACTGGGAAGCGCGCATCGCTGCGTTCATGGCCGTCGCCGAGGGCGCGTACACGCTGGTGATCCTGACGCGCGCGGCGGTCTTCGCGGTGCGCGATCCGTGGGGGCTGCGGCCGCTTTGCCTGGGCGAGCTGCCGATCAACGGTAAGCCGGGTTACGTCGTCGCGTCCGAATCGTGTGCGCTGAGCACCATCGGCGCGACCTATCTCCGCGAGGTCGCGCCGGGCGAAGTCATCCGGCTGGATCGCGGGGGCGTACACGTCAGCCGGGGCGTGGCGGCGAAAGAGAGGTCGGCGCTGTGCATCTTCGAGTATGTCTATTTTGCCCGCCCCGACTCGATGTTGGAGGATCAGACGGTGCATCGCGTGCGCCAACGGCTTGGCGAGGAGCTGGCCCGCGAGGCGCCGGTCGAGGCGGATGTCGTCATCGGCGTGCCCGACTCGGCGACGCCGGCCGCCATCGGCTTCGCCCAGGCCTCCGGCATCCTCTATACCGAAGGGCTGATCAAGAACCGCTATATCGGCCGCACCTTCATCCAACCCGACGACCGCATCCGCCGCATCGGCGTGCGTCTGAAGTACAACCCCCTGGCCGCCAATCTGAAGGGCAAGCGGGCGGTGCTGGTGGATGATTCGGTCGTGCGCGGCAACACCATCGGCCCGATGCTGCGGCTGCTGCGCGAAGGGGGCGCAGCCGAGGTGCATGTGCGCGTCTCGTCGCCGCCGGTGCAGCACCCCTGTTTCATGGGGATTGACATGGCGACCTACGACGAGCTGATCGCGCACCGCTGCACCGTCGAGGAAATCCGGCAGCACGTCGGCGCGGACAGCCTGGCCTATCTCTCGCACGCGGGCCTCCAGCGCGCCGTCCTGGCCGAGGCCGGCGCCGATCGCGGCCATTGCAGCGCGTGCTTCACCGGCCGCTACCCGATCTCGCTGGAGGAATGGTGGCTGCGCAAGGCGCAGGAGAAGCTGGCGTTCGAGGAAGTGTGGGGATAGAGCATGAACATTCTGGTGATCGGCAACGGCGGCCGCGAGCACGCGCTGGCCTGGAAACTGGCGTACTCCCCGCGCGTCGAGCAGATCTTCGTTTCGCCGGGCAACGGTGGAACGGACGGCAAATGGCAAATAGCAAATGGCAAATGGCAGAACACGCCAGACGCCAAATTCGCAATTCGCAATTCGCAATTCGCAATTGACTTCGTCGTCGTCGGCCCCGAAGCCCCCCTCGCCGACGGGATCGTGGATACGCTCCAGGCTGCGGGGGTGCGCTGCTTCGGCCCGACCCGCGCCGCGGCCCGGTTGGAGGCATCGAAGGCGTTCGCCAAGGAGTTCATGGCGCGGCACGGCATCCCCACCGCCCGCGCCGCGGTCTTCACGGCCTACGAGCCAGCTCTGGCCTATCTGCGCCGCGCCGAGACGCCGATCGTCATCAAGGCGTCGGGGCTGGCGGCCGGCAAGGGAGTGATCTTGCCGGAGACGCCCGCCGCGGCCGCGGCTGCGCTGCGTGATATCATGATCGAGCGGCAATTCGGCGCGGCCGGCGATGAGGTGCTGATCGAAGAGCGGCTGACCGGCCCGGAAGTATCGCTGCTGGCGTTCTGCGACGGCCGCACCGTCGCGCCGATGCCCCCCGCGCAGGATCACAAGCGCGTCTTCGATGGCGACCGTGGCCCCAACACCGGCGGCATGGGCGCGTATGCGCCCGCGCCGATCGCCCCGCCCGCGCTGGTCGAGGAGCTGACCGCCGCCGTGCTGCAGCCGACTGTAGATGGTATGGCGGCCGAGGGAACCCCCTACGTCGGGGTGCTCTATGCCGGCATGATGCTGACCCCGGCCGGCCCGCGCGTGTTGGAGTTCAACTGCCGCTTCGGCGATCCCGAGACGCAGGTCATCCTGCCGCTGCTCGATAGCGACCTGCTGGACGTGCTCAAGGCGTGCGTAGATGGCGCGCTGGATCGTGCAGAAGTGCGCTGGCGGGCCGGCGCGGCCGCCACGGTCGTCGCTGCATCCGCAGGCTATCCGGGCAGCTATGGCAAGGGCCGCGAGATTACGGGCCTCGAGGATGCGGCCGCGCGCCCCGGCGTCACGGTCTTCCACGCGGGCACGCGGCGGCGGGATGACGGTCGGCTCGTCACCGACGGCGGCCGCGTGCTGGCCGTCACCGGCGCCGGCGCCGATTTGCGCGCGGCGCTCGACCGCGCGTATGCGGGGATGCAATGCGTTCATTTCGAAGGGATGCATTACCGGCATGATATTGGGGCAAAGTCGTAGACGCACCGCAGAGGCGCAGAGAACGCAGAGAATACGATTTGTCATTCGGAGGCATCGCAATGGATCAATACAAAGACATTAATGAGATTACGCAGGCGATCATCGGCGCAGCGATAGAGGTGCACCGGGTGCTAGGCCCAGGGCTGTTGGAGTCGGCATACGAGGAATGCACATGCCGAGAGTTGGCGCTGCGCGGTCTGCCGTATGAACGCCAGGTTGAGTTGCCGGTCGAGTACAAGGGTGTTCGGCTGGACTGCGGTTATCGTCTTGACCTGGTTGGCGCGAAGCTGGTCGTCGTCGAGTTCAAGGCGGTTGATAAGCTCCTGCCGATCCATGAGGCGCAACTACTGACCTACATGCGTCTGGGCGGCTGGAAGGTCGGCTTGCTGATTAACTTCAACGTACCTTACCTGAAGCAAGGCATTCGCAGGCGTGTGCTTGGCCTTGAAGAAAATCCGAAACCCTCTGCGCCCTCTGCGTCTCTGCGGTGAGATATGAACCATATTACCTATCGTGAAGCTGGTGTGGACATCGCCGCGGGGACGCGCGCGGTCGAATTGATGAAGGATGCGGTGCGCGCCACCTATGGCCCGGAGGTGCTGGCCGGCATCGGCGCGTTCGGCGGGCTGTTCGACGCGGCCGCGCTGGCGGGGATGGCTGCGCCCGTTCTGGTGGCCTCCACCGACGGCGTGGGCACCAAGACCAAGATCGCGGCCGCCCTGGGTCGCTATGACACCATCGGCCACGACATCGTCAACCACTGCGTCAACGACATCCTGGTGCAGGGCGCGCGGCCGCTCTTCTTCCTGGACTACATCGCTTCCGCCAGGTTGATCCCGGAAGTCGTGGCGACGGTGGTCGGCGGCTGCGCGGCCGCGTGCCGGGCGGTCGGCTGCGCGCTGCTGGGCGGCGAGACCGCCGAGATGCCCGGCGTCTACGCCCCCGGCGAGCTGGATCTGGTCGGGACGATCGTCGGCGTGGTGGAGCGCGGGGCAATCGTGGATGGCCGCGCCATCATCCCCGGCGACGCGATCATCGGCCTGGCATCGTCCGGCCTGCACACCAACGGCTTCTCCCTGGCCCGCCGCGTATTCGACGGCTGGGATCTGACCGCGGTCATCCCGGAACTGGGCCGGCCGCTGGGCGATGCGCTGCTGGCGCCGCACCGGGCCTATCTGGCCGAAGTCCGCCGGCTGTGGGACGCGGGGATCGCGATCCGCGGGCTGGCGCACATCACCGGCGGCGGGCTGATTGATAACCCCCCGCGTATCTTCCCGCACGGCATTGCGGCCCGGCTCCGCCGCGACAGTTGGCCGATCCCGCCGATCTTCCAACTGATCCAACGCCTGGGCCAGATTGACGAGCACGAAATGGCCCACGTCTTCAATCTGGGGCTAGGGATGCTGGCGATCGTTCCCGCAGCGCAGGCCGATGCCACGCTTCACGCGCTCGGCGCCGATGCCTGGCGCGTCGGCGAGATCATTACGTGCGAAGATCAGCCGCATGTGCAGTTCGTCTGATCCACTTCGGATATGCGGATACCCATGACAAGCCAAGAAGAGCAGAAAAATCTCTGCGCTCTCTGCGTCTCTGCGGTGAATTTGGTAGGGTGAACCCATGAAACGACTGGCTATCTTGATCTCCGGCAGCGGTTCGAACTTGCAAGCGATCATTGATGCGGTGCAGGCGGGTCAGCTTGACGCGCAGATCGCGGTGGTGGTCTCGAACCGCCGCGAGGCATTCGGCCTGACGCGGGCCAAACAGGCGGGCATCCCGACCCTCTATTTCCCGTTGAAGCCCTATCGCGACGCCGGCCGATCTCGCGAGGAATACGATGCCGACCTGGCGGAACGCCTGGCGGCCTGTGCGCCCGACCTGATCGTGCTGGCGGGCTGGATGCACATCTTCAGCCCCGCGTTTCTGGCGCGTTTCCGGGGTTGCGTGCTAAACTTACACCCGGCGCTTCCGGGCCAGTTTCCCGGCATGCACGCCATCCAGCGCGCTTTCGAAGCATACCAGCGCGGCGAGATTGCCCACACCGGCGTCGTGGTCCATTGGGCCGTGCCCGAAGTGGACGCCGGCGCGGTGATCGCACAGGCCGAAGTGCCGATCTATGCCGGCGATACCCTGGCGGAGTTGGAAACGCGTGTCCATCAGTCGGAGCACCGGCTTTTGGTGGAAGCGATCCGGTCGGCAATTTCATAACAAGAGGGGATTACCCATGACACGACGCGCCATTCTGAGCGTCTACGACAAGACCGGCCTGATCGAGTTCGCCCGCGGGCTGGCGGGGTTGGGCTTCGAGCTGGTCGCCTCCGGCGGCACCGCGCGGGCGCTGAGCGCCGCGGGCCTGCCGGTCACATCGGTGGAGCAAGTCACCGGCCATCCGGAGATCCTCGGCGGCCGCGTGAAGACGCTGCACCCGGCCATCCACGGCGGCATCCTGGCGCGGCGCACGGCGGAGCACCTGGCCGAGCTGACCAGCCACGGCATCGCCCCCGTGGATCTGGTCGTCTGCAATCTCTATCCGTTCGCCGCGACCGTGGCGAAGCCCGGTGTGACCGAAGCCGAAGCGGTCGAGGAGATTGACATCGGCGGGGTGACGCTGCTACGCGCCGCGGCCAAGAACTTCGAGGCGGCGACGGTGGTCTGCGATCCGGCGGATTACGACGCGGTGCTGGCCGCGTTACAAGGTACGGACGTGCCCGGCGCTTCCGAAAACGCCGGCGGCGTGGCCGAGCGCCGCCGGCTGGCGCTCAAAGCATTTCGCCACACGGCGGCGTATGACGCGGCGATTGCGACGTGGTTGGGCGACCATGTAGGGGCGGGTCTTGCACCCGCCCACGGGCGGGTGCAAGACCCGCCCCTACCCGAAACGATCATCCTCGCCGCCGAGCGCGTCCAGCAACTCCGCTACGGCGAGAACCCGCATCAGCAGGCCGCGCTCTACCGGTGGATCGGGACGCCTCCGGCGTTCGAGCAGCTCCAGGGCAAGGAGCTGAGCTACAACAACCTGGTAGATCTCGAAGCGGCCTGGGCCATGCCGCAGGAATTCAGCGCGCCGGCCGTCGCCATCATCAAGCACACCAATCCGAGCGGGCTGGCGACCGCCGACACCTTGCTGGACGCCTACCGGCTGGCGTTCGCCTGCGACCCGGTCTCGGCCTACGGTTCCATCATCGCGGCCAACCGCGAAGTGGATTTGCCCTTCGTCCAGGAGTTCGGCAAGCTCTTCGTGGAAGTGCTGGCCGCGCCGGGCTACACCGCGAAGGCGCTGGCCTGGCTGGCCAGCCACAAGAAGAATTGCCGGGTGATGCTCGCGCGTAGTGGCGACTTCAGTCGCTCCGGCCCGCAGGAGACGGCTGAAGCCGTTACTACGAACCGGTTGGTGTTGCGTTCGGTCGCGGGCGGGCTGCTGGCGCAAACCCAGGATGACCGCGGGGTAGATGAAGCCACGTGGCAGGTCGTCACCCAGCGGCCGCCGACCGCGGCGGAGCGGCGCAGCCTGGCGTTCGCCTGGCTGGCGGTCAAGCACGTCAAGTCCAATGCCATCGTTTTCGTCCAGGGCACGGCGACGGTGGGCGTGGGCGCAGGGCAGATGAACCGGGTTGATTCGGCCTTTTTGGCCGCCCGGCGGGCCGGCGAGCGGGCCAAGGGCGCGGTGATGGCGTCCGACGCCCTGATCCCCTTCCCCGACACCATCGAGGTCGCGGCCGCCGCGGGGGTCACGGCGTGCATCCAGCCGGGCAGCGCGCTGCGCGATGACGAGGTGCTGGCTGCGGCCAATCGAGCCGGGATGGCGATGGTGTTCACCGGGGAGCGGCATTTCCGGCATTGATGCCGCCCGGCGATGAAGTAGTCCGGAGGCCGCCCGGCGGCGATGCGCGCCGCCCGGCGATGAAGTCGCCGGGCTAATGAGCAGCGCCCCATCAATGGGGCTGCACCGCTGCGGCCAGTCTCAGCCCGGTTCACCGGGCGCTGCCTGGTAGCTCGGAGATTCATCTCCGGGCGGGCTGGCTCCGGGCGGGCTGTCGCCCTACCCAACGCTTTTCACCGAGCCGCTGCCGCTGATGGACTGCGAGATTTGCGGCTGGCCGCGATACTTCACACTGCCGCTGCCCGAGATGCGGACGTCGAGATTCTGTTGGACGTTGACGCGGATGCTGCCGGAGCCGCTGATGCGGATTTCGGCGACCTGGCTTGCCAGGTCCAGTGCGTCTATGTTGCCAGAGCCGCTGATGGAGATCCCCAGGCGTTGCACCTCGCCGCTCGCCTCGACCTTGCCCGATCCGCTGATGCCCACCTCGGCTGCTGTCGCCTCAAGGCCGCCGAACGCCATACGTCCCGAACCGCTCATCTTCAGTTGACACGTATCGGTCCGGATTTGCGTGGCAGTCAGCGCGCCTGCCCCCGAGAGGCTGACCCCCTTGACCTGCTTCATGGTCAGGCGATAGCGAATCGGCCCCCACGGCGGCAGCAGATGATCCCACCAGTGCATCAAGCCGAGCGTCAGGCGCCGTCCTCGCACTTCGCTCCTGATCTTGGGCAGCAGCCCTTCGTCAGCCTCGACAGTCAGCGCCTCGCGATCGCCCTGTTCGAGGAAGATCTCTCCGTGCCCTTCCATGAGCACTTCGTCGAAGTCGCGCACATCCCTGGACTCGGAAACAATGGCCATAGTAGCGAACCTCCTATCTGGTATGCTAACCGCTTACCGCAACCTACCGAAACAGTGCTTCTCTGCGCCTCTGCGGTCAGATCGGCGTGCGACTGGTAGTGCGAGGGCGATATCCTTCCCGCAGACATATACGCAGATGCAGGCCTCGTGTTGCGCGCCCGAGCCGGGCCGCGATTTGACGAACGGCGATCCAACGGCGAAAATGAGCCGGATTGCTACCCAACAGACATGAGAAAGGCTTTCCACATGGATCCACTTGCAGAGCAGATTGCCGCGCTGGGCCGGCGGCTATTCGACCGCCGCCTGCTCGATATAGCAGGCGGTAACATCAGCGCCCGCGCGGGCGGCCGCGTCTTCATCACCCCGCGCTACAGCGGCGGCCGCAAACATTGGCAACTGGTCGCGGGCGACATCGTGAGCGGGCCGTTCGCGACTGATGACCTGCTGGCCGATCCCGCGTTCTCTCGCGAGGGCAAGGTGCACCTGGCCATCTATCGCGCCTTCGCAGACGCTGGCGCGGTGATCCACGCGCACGCGTTCCACGTCCTGCCCTTCTGCGCGGCCCGCCGGCCGATCGCGCCGGTGCTGGAACAGACGCACAAGTTCGGGGTCGTCGAGGTCGTCGCAGAAGCGCAGGCCCACTCCGACGATCTGGCCGAACAAGTCGTTGCGGGATTGCGAGGAAAAGAGGAGATCATGCGGAGCCAGGCCGCTGCGGTGCTTGCCCCGCGACACGGGATCATCGTGGTGGGCAAGGACCTGCTCGCGGTCGCCGACGCGCTGGAGCGGATTGACTGGAACGCCTGGTGCATCCTGGCGCAGCGGCTCCTCGCGCCATGATCCTCAGCGTGACCCCTAACTCAGCCCTCGATCGCGTCATCTTCATTGAGGAGTTCCGGCCCGGCGCGGTGATGCGCGCTTCCCGGACCGTGGAAGCGGTGGGCGGCAAGGGGCTGGATGCGTCGGTCGTGCTGGCTGCGTTCGGGGTAGAGACGGTGGGGATGACCTTTGCGGCCGGGCCGATCGGCGAACGCCTGGCGAGCCTTCTGGAGAGATGCGGCGTCATCCCGGAGATCGTGTGGGTGGGCGGCGAGACGCGCATCGCTCACGTGATCGTCGAGACGCTGCACGGCCGCCACAGTCACATCATGATCGGCGCGCTCCGCGTGGCTCCCGCGGACTACGCGGAGCTGCTGCGCCGTTTTCGCGCGCGGCTGGCCGCAGGCGTAACGTGGGTCGTGGCCGGCGGCTCGCTGCCGGCCGGCGCGCCCCCAGACCTCTACCGGACGTTGGGGGCTGAGGCCAGCCAGGCGGGCGTCCCCTTCCTGCTGGACAGCGTCGGCGCGCCCGCGCTGGCCGCGCTCTGTGGCCGGCCAACGATTCTCAAGCTCAACCGCGGCGAATTCGCCGCCACCTTCGGGATTTCGAGCGCGACCGTGGCTGACCTCCGCAGGGCGGCTCAGGCTGTGCTGGCCCAACACGCGCTGTCTGCGCTGGTCTTGACGTTGGGTCGGGAGGGCATTCTGGCCATCACGCCCGACCATGCCTATTTGGTCGCCGCGCCCGTTCAGCAGGAGGTCAATGCGGCGGGGTCAGGCGATGCTGTCTCGGCCGCGCTCGCGTGGCGCTTCTCGCTGGGCGACGACTGGCGCGCTGCTCTGCGTTGGGCCGCGGCGGCCGGCGCAGCGACCGTGCTGACCGAGGGCACGGCCGAGTGCCGGATGGAGGATGTCCTGCGCATCTTGCCCGAGACCACGATATAGGAGCTGCCCTGCAAATCGCCCACCGCCCCGGTCTCGAGGCCTTAGCCGGTCACTCTCGCTAACAACGTAACCGGCTGAAGCCTCCAAACCGGGACATTTTTCCGCCCTCGCAATGACTTTTCATCCACCGTGGCGGCGCACACGTCATGAACAACCGTCCTGAAAATCGCCCCGCTGGCCTCACGCAAAGGCGCCCTTGCTCTGGGCGAGTCCGTGACCCGCCGCCGGTTCACGGAACCGGCGAGAGCAGCAGCGTCTTGGCGTCTCTGCGTGAGCTCTTCATCCGCTGGCCTGGCTCGCCGTTTGCCCCCGGCCGTCGGCCCGGAACTGGCTGTTGTAGAGGTGATGATAGAAGCCGCGGCGGGCCAACAGCTCTTCGTGCGTTCCGCGCTCGATGATCTCACCCTCGTTGATCACCAGTATCTGGTCGGCCTTGCGGATCGTGCTGAGGCGATGCGCGATCACGAAGCTGGTGCGGTTGGCCATCAGCCGTAGCATGGCCTCCTGGATGTGTTTTTCTGTGCGCGTGTCAACGCTGCTGGTCGCCTCATCCAGCACCAGGATGCCCGGGTCGGCGAGCACCGCGCGAGCGATCGCCAACAACTGGCGCTGGCCCTGGCTCAGATTGCTGCCCCGCTCCGATAACACCGTGTCGTAGCCCTGCGGCAGGCGATGGATGAACTGGTCGGCGTTGGCGAGCCTGGCGGCCGCGATGACCTCGCCATCGGTCGCATCTGGCCGGCCGTAACGGATGTTCTCCAATACCGAGTCCGCGAAGAGGAAGGTATCTTGCAGCACGATGCCCAGTTGGCGGCGTAGATCGTGCAGTTTGATCCCGCGGATGTCCTGCCCATCAAGGCGGATACGACCGTCGTCAATATCGTAGAACCGCGTTAGCAGATTGACAATGGTCGTCTTGCCAGCGCCCGTGGGGCCAACCAGAGCCACGACCTGACCCGGTTCGGCGCACAGGTCAACGCGTTTGAGCACAGGCACATTGACCTCGTAGCCGAAGCTGACATCATCGAAGGAGACCTGGCCAGTGATCTGGGTCAGCGGTTGCGCGTCCGCCGCGTCGGCCAACTCGGGCTTCTCGTCAATCGTCTCGAAGACGCGCTCGGCGCCGGCCACCGCGGATTGGATCGAGTTGTAGAGGTGCGCGATCTCGTTCAGGGGCCGGCCGAACTGCCGGGTATAGTTGATGAAGCTGGCGATCGTGCCCACGGTCGCCATGCCCTGCACAGCCATCCAGCCGCCTGCGCCGGCCACGATGGCCAGCCCCAGGTTGTTGACCAGGTTCATCATCGGCCCGATGAAGCCCGCGAAGGTCTGCGCTCGCGTCGCAGCCTGCTGCAGGCTGCGGTTTGCGCCGTCGAATTCCGCCAGGACCGCCTGTTCGCGCGCGAAGGCTTTGACCACGCGCTGGCCAGTGATCGTCTCTTCGATCAGGCCGTTCAGCGCGCCCAGAGAGGCCTGTTGCTCGCGGAAGCTGGTGCGCGTGCGCTTTCCCACCCACCGGGTGAGCAACAGCATGATCGGCGGCGTCGTCAGCAGGCTGATCAGAGCCAACTGCGGGTTGAGCCAGAGCATCATGCCGACCACGCCCACCAGGGTCAAGACGCCGGAGACGAGCTGCGTGATGCTCTGCGCCAGCACGACGCTGACGTTGTCCATGTCGTTCGTCAGCCGGCTCATCAGGTCGCCGTGCGCGCGCTGATCGAAGAAGCGCAGCGAAAGGGTCTGGAGGTTCTCGAAGAGGTCGTTGCGCATGTCGCGCACTGTGCGCTGCGACGCGGCCGCCATGATGTAGACCTGAAGCCAGCTCAGCAGCGAGCTCGCGACATGGGCAGACAGCATGAGCAGACAGATGCGGGCCAGCCCCCACAGGTCGCCCTGCAAGATGTGGCGGTCAATGGCAATGCCCAGCAAGTACGGCGTGACCAGGTGGAGGGCGGTCGTGGCCACCACCGTCAACGCCGTGACGACCAGGCTGGCGCGTTGGCGTCGCAGGTAGCCCCACAGGCGCAGCATGACGCCGCGCGAGTCTTTGGCGTGTTCGACCTTGGCCAACATGCGCATGTGCGGCGGGCCGCCGCGGCCCATCAGCGGCGGCACGGGTGTAGCGGTCCATCCCACAGGGAGGCTTCGCACTTGCCGGCGTTCGGTTTTCGGTTCAGCCATGGCTCAGGGCTCCGTTGTCCATCTGCGATTCGTAGATTTCACGATAGATGCCGCTCGAGGCCAGCAACTCATCGTGGGTCCCCTCGGCCGCGATTCGTCCGTCATCGAGCACCAGGATCTTGTCGGCGGTCAGCACCGAGCTGATGCGCTGAGCGATCACGAAGCTCGTCGGCCTGGGGCGCAGGCCGGCCAGCGCCTCCTGGATGCGGGATTCCGTCTCGATATCTACCGCGCTGGTGCTATCGTCCAGGATCAACACACGGGGTTGGGTGAGGAGCGCCCTGGCGATGGCGATGCGCTGCTTCTGGCCGCCGGACAGATTCACCCCGCGCTGCCCCACGGGCGAATCGTAGCCGGTGGGGAAGGCGACGATGAAGTCATGGGCCTGGGCCAGCCGGGCGGCCGCCATCACCTCCTCGTCGCTGGCGTCGGGCCGGCCATAGCGGATGTTGTCGCGGATCGTGCCGCTGAACAAGACCGATTCTTGCAGGCTAATGCCGACCTTGCTGCGCAGCGCCGTCTCATCCGCGTCGCGGACATCCAGCCCGTCAATGGTAACACGGCCGCTCGCCACATCGTAGAAGCGGGGGATCAGGTGGACCAGCGACGACTTGCCGGACCCCGTGGCGCCGAGGATCGCCACCGTCTGGCCTGGCTCGGCCACGAAACTGACGTTCCTGAGCACCGCGTCGTGGCCGTCGCCGTTGTAGCTGAACGTGACCTTTTCGAACGCGACCCGCCCTTCGGCGGCGATCTCGGTTTGGGCATCCGGCCGGTTCGCCACTTCGGGCTGGCTGTCCAGGACCTCCAGGACGCGCTCGGCTGACGCTTCGGAGCGCGAGAAGCGCATCGTGAGCTGGCTGACCATCACCAGCGACCAGAGGGTCTGGGTCAGATAGTTGATGAACGCGATCACCTGCCCCACCTTCATCCCACCGGCCATCACCCTCTCGCCGCCGATCCAAAGCGCGGCCACCACGCCCAGGTTCAGGGCCAGCATCACGATGGGCATCGTCAGGGCCGCGGTCTGCGCCGCGACGATGTTTTGCGCCATCAGGCTGTCGTTGGTCCGGCGGAAGCGGCCGATTTCGTGTTTCTCGCGGACGAAAGCCTTCACCACGCGCACGCCCGCCAGGTTCTCCTGCAACACGGTGTTGAGCCCATCGAGCCGGCGCTGCACCTCGCTGAACATCGGATAGGTCTTGCGGATGATCCAGACCAGCGCGACCGTGACCACCGGGATGAGGATGAGAAACAACAGAGCCAACTGAGGGCTGGTCAAGACCGCCATGATCGCGCTGCCGATCAGCATCAGCGGCGCGCGCACCATGATGCGCAGCAGCATCATGACCATCTCTTGGACCTGCGTCACGTCGTTGGTGAGCCGCGTGATCAGCTTGCCGGTGCCCAACTTGTCCAGGTTGCCGAACGAGAGCGCCTGGACCTTGCCGAACAGCGCGCGGCGCAGGTCGGCGCCGAAGCCCTGGCCCGCCAGCACGGAGAAGACCGTGCAGCCTGCGCCGCCGATCAAACCGACGATCGCAATGCCCACCATCCAGAGCCCCGTCGTCAGCACCAGGCTCAGGTCCAGGCGGGCGATCCCTTCGTCCACGATCCGCTGCACCAGGCGCGGCTGCATCAGATCCATCGCGACCTCGATCATCATCAAGAGCGGCGCCAGGGTAGCCCAGTGCCAGTAGGGTCGCAGAAACGCCCCCAGTCTACGCGTGGCCTGCATGTCAGTATTGTCCCTCCATTATTTTGCCGGCTGAAAAAACGAATGTGAGATGGCCCTCAGGCGCCGGCGGCCGATCCAACGTCAAGCGGAAGATCGCTTCGCACACCGCGCTCGGAGCCGCAGGCCCCCTGAGGACGATGACGGTTCGGCGGTCGTGTTCAGGTCGGGGGGTTCGCCGCCAAGCGCGCGACCCAGGTTGTCGCGCATCTGGAGCATGAGCCGCCGCAGCACGACGCGCTCTTCGAGCGTGAACTCGGCAAAGGTCTCGTCCGCGAGACGGCGCAATGCAGTCGCCGCCTGGCCCTGGATAGCCAGGCCGGCGTCGGTGAGATAGACGCGGGAGACCCGTTGGTCTGCCGCATCGGGCCGGCGCTGCACGAAACCGGCCCTTTCGAGGCGCTGCAGCATCTTGGTCACGGTCGCCGGCGTCACCTGCAGATGGGACGCCAGCTCGGTGTGCGTCAGGCCTTGCTGTTCGTGCAGGATGTACAGCAACGGCGGCTGGCCGCGGTAAAGCCCGATCTCGTCCAGCAGCACTTGCGCGCGCGCGTAGTGCAGCCGGCACACCTGGCCCAACAGGAAATCAAGCGCTTCTGAAGGGGATAACTGCGACATCGGAGACTCCTGCCAGCGCGCCTGCGCCCCGCGCGTCCCACCTTTTGCTTAGACGGCTAACCATTAGCCCATTATCCCCAAAAGCCGCCGCTTGTCAAGATCGGCGCCGGATGATCATACCCGCCCATGCCTCGCGACTTGCCAATCTGTGGTATAATCGTACTGCTTCTGGCGCCCAATAAACCTCCATCTCGGCAATCCCGTGCACAGAGAACAGCCGGGAGTGATAGGATGCCCATGATCCACAACACGGCAGCCATACGCGAGCTTGTCATAAGCGCCCTCGACGGCGACGAGTTGCGCGTGTTCTGCTTCGACTACTTCCCGGCCGTGCACGCGCAGTTCGTGGACGGGCAGACCCAGTCGGGCCGGGTGCAGCTTCTGTTGGAATATGTGCAGCGCTGCGGCCGGTTTGCCGATCTGCTGGAGCATCTGCGCCAGGCCAATCCCCACATGTACGGCCGGTATGCGGACCGGCTCGAGAGCGGAACGGGTGTCGAGGCGCAGTCGCTCGATGCGCTCTCACTGGAATCGGCGCCGATCCGGCCCTGCTTCGTGGGGCGAGAACGCGAGCTGGCCTTCTACCGCCAACTCCTGGCCGAGGAGCGGTTCATCATCATCACCGGTCTGGCTGGCGTGGGCAAGACGACGTTGGGCGCGCGCCTGGCCCAAGAGGCCGCGGCCCGGCCGGATCAGATCTTCTGGTTCACGTTCAATCGGGTGGACAAGAACACCTCGGAGGCTCTGTTCCGGGCGCTGGCCATCTTCCTGGCCGGCCACGGCCAGCCCGATCTGAAGCGCTATCTCGACGGCGAGCTCAGCGCGCAGAATCCCCTGGGCCTGCGCGCCAAGCTCAATCTGTTCGTGCGCGGCCTCCGCGCCGGCGATTATCTGCTCTGTTTCGACGATTTCCAACTGGCGGTGGGCGATCCTGACGTGACGGAGCTGTTCGGCCGCATTCGCGAGCTCTTTCCCGGCCCACGACCGGCTCTGCCGGCCCGTTTCATCATCATGGGCCGTCATGTGCCGCCCATGATGCAGTACCTTGCGCCGGCCGCGCTCAGCGGTCTGGACGAGGAAGGGGTGCGGGCCTACCTGCACACCTGCGGCCTGTCGCTGCCCGATGCCCAGATGCGCCATCTCTGGGAACGCACCGCAGGTCATCCGAAGCTGTTGGAGCTCAGTGTAGCCCGGCTGTGTCGGCTCGCCCACGACCCGGCAGCCATCGCGACTTATCTGGCGAATATGGATCAGCAGCGCGATCTTCGCAGCTATGTGATCGGCGAGATCTACGAAGCGCTGCCCCCGCATGAGCGGATCGCCGCCGATGTATTGTCCATCTTCCCGACCCCTGCCGAGCGCGCGGCAGTGGAGGCGGTCTTGGGCGACGCATTGGCCAGCGCCGGCGATCGGGCCGCCGAAAGCCCCGTGGCCGATACGCTCGAAGCCCTGGCGGATCAGCAGATCGCCGCTGTGACGGCCGATGGCCGGATCGGCTGTCACAGCCTGGTGCGCGACTACTTTTATGATCGGCTGGCGGTGCAGGCCAGAGAGCGGCTGCACGACCGCGCGGCGCGCTACTACGAGCAACAGAGGCTGTATGTAACGGCCAGCTATCACCATCTGCAGCGCGGAGCCGATGGGTGGGGGGCCGATCTGTTGGCCGGCCACGCAAAGGAGATCGTGCAGGCAGGGCAGGCCGCCGCGCTGCTCGACCAGGCGGCGCGCATACGCCTGGAAGCTTTGACGCCCGAGCAACGAGCAGCGGTATGCCAGGCCAGGGGCGCCGCCTACGAGATGCGCGGGGAACACAGCCTGGCCGAGGCTGCCTACAGGCGCGGACTGGATGAGGCGAGCGAGGATCACACCTGCGCCGAACTGCTGCGTCAGATCGGCCACAGCTATCTGGCGATGGGCAGATTCGAGGAGGCGATCGAGCACTGCCGGCAAAGCCTGGCGCTCAGCGTCGCGCTGGGCGACCAGCCCGGTATCGCCGATGCCCATCATGACATGGGCTGGGCAGCCTATCGGATGGGACGGCTGGAGGAGGCGCGCGACCACTTCGGCCAGTGCCGCAGAATCGGGCAGACGAGAGGGAACGGCCTGCTGCAGGCCAAGGCGGATTTGGGCCTGGGCGCGCTCGCCTACACCGAAGGCCGGCTGGCCGAAGCGCAGGCCTGTTACGAGGAGAGCCGCCGTGGTTTCCGGCGCGCCGGTGACCGCTTGCGCGAAGCCAGAGCCCTGAACAACCTGGGGCTGGCGGCCTATGGCAGCGGTCGCGCTGAACAGGCTCTTGCGTGGTGCCGCGAGGCGCTCGCCATCCTGCGGGCGATCGGCAGCATGGATGGCATCTGCGAGGGGCTGAACAACGTCGGCGACCTCTATCTGCGGACCGGCAGCCCTGCCCAGGCCATCGAGACGTTCGCGGAGCTGGCCGATCTGGCTGAGGGCGCCGGCAACCAGCGGATGCTCAGTCGCGCGCACGCGGGTTTGTCGGACGCCCACCGCGCAGCCGGCGATCTGTCTCAGGCGTTGGCGCACGCTGAGTTGGGCCTGGCCGCGGCCGAGGCCAGCGGCAGGCGCCGTGAGTTGGGCATCAGCCTGCGCGCTCTGGGCGTCACTCGAGCAGCGTTGGGCCAACATGAGACGGCAGCGCCCCCCTTGCAGCGGGCCATACCGATCCTGGAAGAGCTTCATGAAGTTGACGATCTGCAGCAGGCGCAGGAAGCCCTGCGCGTCGCGCTTTCCGCTTTCAGGTCTGAGGAGGAACCATGAAACAGTCGCGTTACGTTCCGTTGCTCATCCTTCTGGTGGTCATCGTGGCCGCAGCGACCGGGTGTACTGCGGCGACAGTGGCGCCAACAGCCCCGACGGCCCCGCCGGCGAAGGCTACCGCGGCGCCCGTCCCGGTAGTCAAGACGGTCATTGTCACCCCGGCAAAGCCGGCAACGCTGATCCCTGCGAAGTCCCCGAAATCCATTTCGGACCCCTCTTTGCAGCCGGAGTGCCAGGGACCCGCCGGCGCAACGCTCTCCTGCGT
>VGOD01000025.1 GCA_016876015.1 Chloroflexota bacterium | reverse complement strand
CATTGATGAGCAACTGTTTGGTGCCAGGCATCACCCGCCCCCACATGCTCATCGGCCCGGAATGCGCCGCCAACTTGGTCCACAGCGGTTTGTCGTGCCAGGCGGTGAAGATGAAGATGGGCTCAGCACCCGGATACCACGCCTGGCTATAGCAGCAGCACAAGGCGGTCGCCAAGGGATAGCCGAGCTGTAAACGGGTCAGTTGGCCCAGGAAGTGTTCCAGCGGCAGATACTTGTAGGTGAAGCCGTACAGCACTTGCAGCCCGGCCCCCTGATAGTAGTAGAGATCCGCTGGCCGCGTCAGCCCCAAGATCGGCAAGTACAGCAGGTGATCCAGCTTGTGCCACAGAGTGGCCGGCTCACTGGTCAGCACGCGCAGGGTCGCCCCAGGCTGGGCCGCCTGATACTGGCGGATCGCCGCGCTGAGCGTGGTCTCGATGGCGCTCCCGATCGCCATGGCCTGCTGCGCAGCCGTGAGGGAAAAAAAGCCCGGCGTTCGCCAGGATGGGGGTGGACGGTGCGGCGGCTGACGGTGGCGCGGTGGCGGCACTCGCCGCCACCGCCGCCGCTTCGCCACTGCCAGCGGCCGGGGGCGTCTTGAAGGGCCGCCCGGGCGGGCTGGTCAGGCCGACTTTGCGCAGCAAATAGTTGATGTGTCCGGCCGCCACCGTCACACCGAATTCGTCGGCCAGGGCGGCCGCCAAAGCTGGCGCACGCAGGGTCGGGTCCTGGCGCTTGCGTTCGTACAACCACTCCCGCATGGCCGAGTTGACGGTGTGGGTGTGGCCGAAGCGCCCGTCGAGCAGGGCTTCCCAGCGCCGACCCCCGGCTTCATATCTGGCCTGCCAGCGGGGCAAGTCGTCAGCCGCCAGCGGCAAAGCCAGTTCGGTGCGCACGGCCTCCAACGGCTCACCGGCGGCAACTCGCTGCAAAAGGATTTCCAGGCGGTGGGCCTTGTCAATCACGGCGGGCGGATAGTCCATCGGTTGAACTCCTGGTGGCATGAATGAACAGTCACCTGCCAGTCTACCACACCTGGGACGACCAGCCAAATTCCAACTATGCAGTTGTTAATGAGCGGTCAAACCTCATGCTAATGCGCTGCTCAACAGACAACTGCATTATACCGGCGGCGACATGCCGCACAAAAAGTGGCTGTGCAAGCCGTGATTTCATTGACAATGAAATCATTTGGATGTAGGATTGATGACGGCCTGGATAGAGGTGATCAATTGTCACGTCAAACCTGCCTTTGATCTGATGCTTGCTGCCTCAAACTCACACATGGCCCTCCAGCAGTGGAATAGCCTGGCGGCGATAATGCTCAAGGCTATTGCTCTATCGCCTGCACTTTGGGCCGCCGTTCTTGCTGCACTTGCCCAGGTTTTGGTAATTGGCCGACCCTGGCATATCTGGAGACAAACCATTCGAGGCTTGCTTGGGATCACGGCTGCCGGATCCATTCTGTTGTTGGGACTGGTCGCTGTCATGGTTGTAGGTACTTTTGCCTATATGATTCTCGTTCTGGCCGGTCCCCTGACGACGGACATTGAATACCGGGCTCTCACGTATCTTCTCAACTTGTAGGGGCGCACCCTCGCGGTCGCCCCGGTGGGCAGGCGCAAGGCCGTGCCCCTACCCCGGATTATTGAGAAGATACGCTCTCACTATTCAGGATGTCGCCTGGCCCATGGTCATCTTCTTATCGCTAGATGCCCTTGTCACGTCACTTGGGGCCGGGTGGGGCGCTGTCCGCGCGGCTGTGCCAGCGGGCAGCAGGTCGCCCCTTTGGATACGGCCTTGGGCCTGACTCCATATCAGACGACCGGGGTCGAGGTGCAACAACTGGCCTGTGCCCTGGCCGTGTTTGTGCCCTTTGAGACCGCCGCCGCGTTGTTGCGGCGCTTGCTGACGGTGCCCGTGAGTCCGGGGGCGGTCTGGGGCTGGGTGCAAAGCGTCGGGCAACGGGCGATGGCACGGCTGGAGCAGGAATTGACCCAACTGGCCGCCGGGCAACCCCCGGCCGTGGAAGCGCCGGACCCGACCACCGCCGCCCACCCCCTGTTGATGGGGGCCGACGGCGTCATGGTCGCTTTTCGGCCTACCGAAGGCACGGCCAAAGGGCGGATCGTCTGGCGCGAAATCAAGGTCGCCATTCTGGCGCGGTTGGGGCGCCGCACCACGGCGGCGGGTCAAGTGGTCACACCCTTGGAACGCCGCCGGCTGGTCGCCGTGCTGGGTGATATCGACGCCCTGTCGCCCCGCCTGTGGCTGGAAGCGCTGCGACCAGGGGTGCAGGCGGCGCCTTTGGTCGCCTGGCTCAGCGATGGGGGCCGCGGCTTCTGGCGCGTGTTCCGCGAGCGGTTGGCGGGGCGGGCGCTGGGCATCTTGGATTTCTACCATGCCGCCCAGCACCTGTGGACCGGCGCCGCGGCGTGGTTCGCCGACCGCACGCAGCAGGCCCACGCCTGGTTTGCCACCGCGCACCATCGCCTGCGGCATGGCGAGACCAATGCCGTGCTCAGCGAACTGACCGAGACCTTGGCGCTGGCAGACCTGCCGGCCAGTGCACGGACCACCCTGCAAAACCTGTACGACTATCTGGACAAACACCGGGCGCATATTGATTATGAAAAGTTCAAGGAGCTGGGCTTGCCCTTGGGCAGTGGGATGGTCGAAAGCGCCTGCAAGTCGAAAGCGCCTGCAAATGGTTGATTCAACAACGCTTCAAAGGGGTCGGCATGCGCTGGAGCGACGATGCCTTCAATCATTTGCTGCACCTGCGTCTGGCTTGGGTCAATGGACGCTTCGATGCGTTGTTCGTGCCCGAAGCCCCCCCCAACCCGTAAATGCGCCCCTCCGTGCCTACTACGACAAGGAGCAGGCGCGGATCACCCAGCAGGTGGCCGTGGCTGAGCATGGCGAGTTGCTGGGTTTCTGGTGGGCCGCGCGCGACCGCCTGCAACCCGGGCGGGTCACTTTCTTCCTGTTCGTCAAGCCGGAAGGGCGGGGCCAGGGGATCGGCCGCAGCCTGTACGAGAGCCTGGAGCGGGCCATGCAAGCAGCCCAGGTGAGGCAACTGCGCGTCAGTGTCTGGGATAACCAGCCGGAAGATCGGGCGTTCGCCGAGCGCCGCGGTTTCATCGAGCGCTCGCACGCGCTGGCGATGGTGCTGGACCTGGCGACGTTTGACGACCGGCCCGACGATGCCATCATCGCCGGGCTGCAGGGCGAGGGGTTCCAATTCACCTCGATGGCGGCCCTGGGCGACACAGAGGAGGCACAGCGCAAGCTGTATGCGCTGAACGACACCACCAACAGGGAAACGCTGGGCGGGGACGGCGCCCCTTCCTGGGCCTCGTTCGAGGATTTTCAGCAGCGCGTCTGCCGGGCCGACTGGTACAAACCTGGCGGCCAGATGGTCGTGATAGACACGGCTACCGGCGACTGGGCGGCGATGAGCGCGATCTCACGCTTCGACGATCACGCCTACAACCTGCACACCGGGGTGGACAGACGGTATCGCGGGCGCAAGCTGGCGCAGGCCGTGAAGGTGTTGGCGCTGCGCTATGCCCGCGACGTGCTGCAGGTCGCCACTGTCCACACGCACCACAACAGCCGTAACCTGCCGATGATCGCCATTGACCGCAAGCTGGGCTATGTGCAAACGCCGGGGACCTGGCTGATGGAGAAGAGCCTTGGTTGCGACACGCCTGCTGCTGCGGCGCTTCCGGACTGAAGACGCTGACGACCTGTACAAATACCTGGCGACCCCTCGGACGTACAGCTTCGAGCCGGGCGAGCCGCTGGATCGGGCGCAGGCGGGCCAGCGCGCGGTCGAGGAGGCGTACGACGCACCGCCAGCACCCGCCGCGGGACACCTCACGACCGCGGATGAGCAACGCGTGGCCCGTCAGGTCGAGCAGTTACGGGCCTGCGCCGGCGACTACCGCCAGTTCAGCGCCGATCGCGTGGACAAATGGCTGGCGTGGTGGGAGGCCAACCGGCAACGGTTGGACCTGCGCGGGCCGCTGCCGCGCCAGGCCTACACCCTGGTACTGCTCGACTACATGGGCCTCGATCCGCGCGAGGTTCCGGTCGTGTACGAAGACGACCGGGCGATCATCTGGCGCTCGGCCAACTTCTGCCCGACACTGGAGGCGTGCCGACGGCTGGGCCTCGACACCCGGATCGTCTGCTGCAGCGCCACGGAAGCCGCGGTGCAGGCGTTGGTTGCCCGGCTCGACCCGCGGCTGCGCTTCTCCCGCAGCTATGCGGCCGGCCTCCGGCCGTACGCAGACTACTGCGAAGAGCAGATCACGCTCCTGGACGGAGGCGCCATCCAAAGCCAACGCACCGTGACCGCTCGCGAGCGAATCTGATACGATGGCCATGCTTCAGGTCGCGATATTCCTACTGGTATCCGCGAGGCTGGTCCATGTCTCGCGGGCCGCGCTGCGCCGGCCGTGCAGCCACGGCTTCTGGCGCTTCTGGGCGTGGGAGGCGATCGCCGCGCTGGTCGTTCTGAACGCGCCGGTCTGGTTTCGTGACCTGTTGGCAGGCCGACCTCAACCGCTGCGACAACTCGTTCACGGTGGAGGCAACACAAATACCTTGAAAATCCCGCTTGACATGCCGGATTTTCAAGGTATAATCGGATCATGATCGAACGCACCGCTCTCCAACAGACCATTCAGCAAGCGCTGGCGCGCAGCCGTGTCGTCGCGCTCATCGGCCCGCGCCAGTGCGGGAAGACGACCCTGGCCCGTCGTTTCGTACCGCCCGACTCGGTCAACTACTTCGACCTGGAGGACCCGGTCAGCCTGGCGCGGCTGGATCAGCCCATGACCGCGCTCAGCCCCCTGACCGGCCTGGTCGTGATCGACGAGATCCAACGCCGGCCGGAGCTGTTCCCGATCCTGCGCGTCCTCTGCGACCGCGACCCCTTGCCGGCCCGGTTCCTGGTGCTGGGCAGCGCGTCGCCGGTACTGCTGCGCCAGTCGGCCGAGTCGCTCGCCGGCCGCATCGAGGTCGTGACGATGGCGGGGTTCAGCCTGGCCGAGGTCGGCGCCGCGGCGCAGGCGCGCCATTGGCAGCGCGGCGCCTTTCCGCTGGCGTTCCTGACCGCGTCTGACGAGGACAGCCTGGCCTGGCGCAAGAACTTCATCCAGACCTTCCTCGAGCGCGACCTGCCGCAGTTGGGCAGCGCGACCCCGGCGACCAGCTTCTTCCGTTTCTGGAGCCTGTTGGCGCACTACCACGGCCAGGTTTGGAACGCGGCCGAAGCCGCGCGGGCGCTCGACGTCAGCGAATCCACGGCCCGGCGTTACCTCGACCTGCTGGCCGGCGTCTTCATGGTGCGCCAGTTAGCGCCGTGGTACGCCAACCTCGCCAAACGCCAGATCAAGTCGCCCAAGATCTACCTGCGTGACACGGGCTTGCTGCATCAGTTGTTGGGCATCCGCACCGAACAAGAGCTGCTGCTGCACCCGAAGAGCGGCGCGTCGTGGGAAGGCTACGTGATCGAAGAGGTCATCAAGGCGTTCGCGCCGGACGAGGCCTACTTCTGGGGCACGCACGCCGGCGCGGAGCTGGACCTGCTCCTGGTGAAGCACGGCCGCCGCCTGGGCGTGGAGTGCAAACGTATAGACGCGCCGCGGCTCACCCCCTCAATGCACATCGTACTGAGCGACCTGGCGCTCGACCACCTGACGGTGATCTACCCTGGCGATCGGCCGTACCCGTTGGCCGCCCGGGTAACCGTCGTGCCCCTGGCAGCCATCGCCGCCGGCGCGCAGGCGCTGGCCTCGGAGGTGCTGCCCTGATGCCGCCAGCCCAACACTACCCCGAATCCACCGTCGGCGCGCTGATCTTCGATCCGGAAGGCCGGCTCTTCCTGATGCGGTCGCACAAGTGGGCCGGCCAGTACGTCGTGCCCGGCGGCCACGTGGAGTTGGGCGAGACGCTGGAGGCCGCGCTACGCCGCGAGGTGGCCGAGGAGACCGGCCTGACCATCCACGACATTCGGTTCGTCTGCACCCAGGAGTTCATCTACGACCCGACGTTCTGGCAGCCGCGGCACTTTGTCTTCTTCGACTATGCCTGCCATGCCGATCAGACCGAAGTGCGGCTGAACGATGAGGCGGAGGAATACACCTGGGCCACAGTGGACGAGGCGCTGCGCCTGCCGGTCGAGCCATCCTCCGCTTCCTGCAAGCGCGCCTGCCGCTGCGCTGGACAAGGGGGCCGCTCAGCCGGGCCACGGCCCGCGCCCGACTGCCGGCCGATGTCACAAGAGAGGCCGCGTCTGCGGACCCCGTGGGCATAGAAACCGGGTTTGCATGCAACCCCGGCAAATTCGGCAAGTACCTCGAGCGCCACCTGGCCCCGGAGCTGTGGGAGCTGCTGCTGAAGACCTACGCTAATGCGAGCTACGAGCACACCTGGGAGGCGCTATTCGCCATGGGCGAGCTCTTCAGGCTCATCGCCCGGCGCGTGGCAGCGCACTTCGGCTTCGACTATCCCCACGGCGATGACGCGCGGGTGAGCGCACATCTGCGGCGCGTGCGGCTGCTGCCAAAGGATGCCGTGAAGCTCTATTGACCCCAAAATATCCGTGACCATCCGTGGCATCCGCGGCCGCATCCGTGTCTGGCTCCGTGACCATCCGTGGCATCCGCGGCCACATCCGTGTCTGGCTCCGTGACCATCCGTGGCATCCGCGGCCGCATCCGTGTCTGGCTCCGTGACCATCCGTGGCATCCGCGGCCGCATCCGTGTCTGGCTCCGTGGCCATCCGTGGCATCCGCACCCTCATCCGTGTCTGGCTCCGTGACCGGCTCCGTGACCATCCGTGGCCGCATCCCCCGGCAGATCACGCCAACCAACGGTGCAGATTACCGCGGACAAACGCGTCGTCACACAGCTCAGGATAGCAACGCTGAATCCGATCTATCTCGGCTGCCTGTCCGGCCGATAGAACCTCGGCCGGGTTCAGGCAGAAGTTGTTGGCGAGCAACCCCTGGCGTCTGAGGACCTCGTGCACTCCGGGAATGCAGCCGGCAAAGCCATTGGCTGCGTCGAACACCGCGGCGTTGGCCTCGGTCACACGCGCCGCGAGTGTCAGCAGCGCCGCGGGAATGCTGCCGCCGCGACGCGCCTGCTTGCACTGGGCAAGCTGTTCCACTGCTCGCTTTGTCCAGCACGCCCAGTGGCCAAGCAAGCCGCCCACCATCGAGACCTCGACCGTGCTGCCATTCACCTTGACGGCGTATTCGGTCAACAAATCGGCCAGGATATTGTCGTCGTTGCCGGTATACAGGGCGATCTCACCCGCGCGCCCGCTCTCTGCCACGGCGCGCACGACCGCCAGCGTCTGATAGCGGTTGAACGGCGCGACCTTGATGGCGACGACATTCGGAATTTCGACGAAACGACGCCAGAATTCGAGCGACAGCAGACGCCCGCCCGCGGCCGGCTGAAGATAGAAACCCATCAGCGGAACGACCTGCCCCACCGCGCGACAATGTGCTATCAGCAGATCATCGCTGACCCCGGCCAGATCCGCCAGCGAGAGCAGCCCCACATGGTAGCCAAGCTCGCGTGCGGACATTGCCTCCGCCAGCGCCTGGCCGGTCTGACCGCAGATGCCCGCGATGCGTATCGTCTGCCGACCCATGTCTGCATCGCAGGCCGCAATCGTCTCGGCTGCCAGCGCCAACACCGGCCGGTATAGCCCTACCGCAGGTTGGTGGACCGCCATCTGGGTTGTATGCACTGCGATAGCGATGCCGCCCGCGCCCGCGGCATGATAATAACGCGTCAGCGCCCGCTGGCGGCATTCATCCAGCTTCCGCGCATCCGTCAGCGCCAGCGGATGGGCGGGGATGACCTGTCCGCCGCGCAACGCCTCGGCCACAGCCCCGGCCGGCATTGGATACTCGCTCATCCCTCAGTATTCTCCATCCCGCACTTCGAAGTGCGTGGGTTTGTTCAACGAACGACCGCCCTGCGCGATCCAATGCGCGGTCCAGCGGATGATGGCCTCGACCGGAGTCGCCGGCCCACCCAGCCTGGCCATCAGACGATCGGTGTTGCTGTAGAGCCCGGTCGTCATTTCCACGCCGGAGAACTTCACCGGTCGCCCCAGCAGCTCGCCGAAACGCAACGCCGTGGCGCGAATAGAGTACAGCGCAGTGCTGGTGAGGTTCAGCGAAAAAGGTGGGACGCCGGTCAGACCGAGCGCTCGGATGATCATCTCGTTGGCGTCGCCCTGCCAGATGCACTGGAACCGGCTATTGGTGACATCTATCGCCTCTCCGGCGTACACGCGACGCGCGATGTCAGCGAGCACCCCATAACGCAGTTCCACGGCATAGCTCAGCCGGATGAGCGCCATCGGCGTGGCATTCCGCGCAGAGTAGTACTCGAAGATGCGCTCGCGACCAACGCAACTGTTGCTGTACTCGCCCAGCGGCGTCAGGGGATCGCCTTCGGCCGATCCGGCCCCTGCAAAGGGCGCCAATGGGTAGACGTTGCCGGTTGACAGCGCCACAATGCGGCCGCGTGCGTAGTGTTCGCTGACCAGAGCCGGCGTGAGTATGTTCGTCGCCCAGGTGCGGGCCGGTTGGGTAGTGGTGCCGAACTTCAGACCCACCAGATAGATCACGTTGGCGGCATCGGGCAAGCCGGCCACGGCCCGGCGGTCCAGCAGGTCGCACGCGATGATCTGCACGCCCCGCTCTGTCAGCCACGAGCGGACGCGATCATCTGAGAACCGGCTGACCGCGATGACCGTCAGCCGATGTCCGGCCGCTTCCGCGGCCCGGCGCGCCAGTAATGCCAGCGTCGGCCCCATCTTGCCCGCAGCGCCAAGGATGACCACCGGGCTCGGCAAGGTCCGCATGAACTCCACCAGCCGCGCTGACGGCCGCGTCAGTACTTCGTCCAGGGCTGCCTCAGACTCTATCACTTCAGGCAATCGCGTAGTGGCGCTCATCTACAATCCACTCGAATGAACTGTCTGACAGTATTGTACATCGCCCGGCAGCCTATAGCAAGACGCCATCTGACACCGGAGACCGTATCATTCCCCCAGCGCGGGCGTCATCCTCTTCAGAGACCGGTCGAGAGACGATTCTTACTCCCCAAGCGATGGCGTACCTGCCCCGCCGGCCGGTCCGGGAGGCTTACCATGTGTCATCTGACCTCACGCACACGATATCTGCTGCTCGGGTTGCTGCTGATTCTGCCCCTAGTCCTCTCACTGCCTGCTCTGCCCCCTGGTCGCCTGGCGCGTGACGCCTGGGCCGGCGCGTTGAGCTGGACGAGCCTGGATGGCCCATCTGGCGGGCCAGCCCAAGCCATCGCCATCAGCCCAGCCTTTGCCCACGGCGGCCTGGTCTTCGCGGGCGGCGGCCGCGACTATGGCCGCGGCTCATGGGCCGGCAAAGGCATCTTCCGGTCGGACGACCGCGGCCTGACCTGGAGCAGCCGCAGCGGCCCGTCGAGCGGCGCGGTGTTCGACGTGGCCTTCTCTGCGAACTGGGCCAGCGATGGCTTTGCTCTGGCCGGGCTGTGGCAAGGCCTGTGGGCCACGACCGATGCCGGAGCATCGTGGCATCAGATGAGCAGCCTGGAGACGGGAGGTCCCTGGACCGTCAGCTCGGTGGCTATCAGCCCCCAGTTCGCGACCGATCGGACGTTGCTGGCCGGCGGCTCGTATGGAATCATCTTCCGCACAACGGACGCGGGCGCGACGTGGGCCACGATCGGCGGGCCCAGCTCTGTGCGCCGCGTCGTATTCGCCCCTGGCGCGGGCGCTGTCGCCCTGGCCGCATCGGCCAACGGGCTGTGGCGAACGACCGACCGCGGCGCGACCTGGAATCGTATGGGCGACGAGACGCAGATCTTCGACATCGCTTTCCGCCCGGGGCATGACACGGCCTATGCGACCTTTGCCGACCGCATCTGGCGCAGCGCCGACGCCGGCGCGACCTGGACAGCGTTCAGCGATCTGACAGCGTCATACCTGGACCAGATCGCGGTCAGCAGTGACGGCGCAGGCCTCTTCGTGAGCGCCGGCCCCACGCTATATCGCTACGACTTCGACGCGGCCGCCTTCGTTGCGCTCCCGGTCAGCCTGGCCGGCAAACACATCTCGCGGCTGGCGATCTCGCCGAACTTCGGCGCTGACCACACGCTGCTGGCAGGGACGATTGACGGCGTCTGGCGCAGCACTGATGGCGGCGACAGCTTCGCCCGCAGCCAGGGCTTTGCTCCCCTCACCATCTACGACCTGGAACCGGCGCCGGCCTATGGCAGTAGCGAAGAACTCTTCGTCGCGACCGAATTGGGCGTGTGGCGGCGGTCCGGCGGCGTGTGGCAGCCAGCCAACGCCGGCATCACCGGCGTGCTGGCCTCCGGTATCACCGATGTGGCCATCAGTCCGAACTACGCGGCGGACGGCACACTCTTCGCCAGCCAGGTGAGTGGCATCAGCATCGGCGCCAACCTCTATCGGTCGCGCGACCGCGGGGGAACGTGGGAGCGGATCACCGGCGCAGCGTTCATCAGCCAGATCGCCCTGTCGCCGGCCTTTGGCGCCGACCGAACCGCCTACATGCTGGCCGACCAGCGCGTGCTCCAGTCCAGCGACGGTGGAGACACGTGGGCGCCGCAAGCGTTCTGGGATTACACGCGCACGGCGCGCTTGATGGCCCTTGCGCCGGGCTTCGCGGCCAACCGCACGCTTTACGTGGCGGGCAGCGACTTCTACCGCTCGACCGACGGCGGTGCTAACTGGAGCCCAGCGCTGGCCCCGCCGCCGATCACCGAAGCCAGCAGCCCGCGCTGGATGCCCCTGCGTCTGGCGGTTGGGCCAGCCGGAACGGGCGGCGACACCCTCTTCCTGGCCATTTATCGGTACGACTCCGACCCGCCCTACAGCCGCCACGACCAGCTCTGGCGCAGCACGGACGGCGGGCTAAACTGGGCGGCCGTTGCCCCCTCACCCGATGCGCCAGTTAGCGCACTGGCATTGGGCCAGGGCTATCCTGCCCGGCCTGAGATCTTCCTGGCCACCTATGACGATAACCCGTTGGACGATCGGGTCTTCGGGCCAGACATCTTCAGCAGCGCCGATGATGGGCTGACCTGGCGCAATCTGGGCGCTTTGCCCAACGGCTCGCCCCCGCGCAGCCTGGCCGCGCCCGTCGGAACGACCGACATGCTACTGGTCGGTGGAGAGGGAGCCTGGCGACTCGCGGCCAGCGTAGCGCCCACCGCCACGCCTCCACCTTGCCACGAGCTCCTGGTCAATCGCAGCTTCGAACACGACTACGGCTGGCGGATTCCGCAGACTGCCTATCCCGCGGCGCGCACCAGCGACAGGCGCTACCACGGCTACTTCTCGATGCGCACCGGCATCGTGGAGCCGGCCGACAACCGCTACAGCTTCAGCGACTTCAGCCAGGATGTCGCGCTGCCTGCGACAGGAAACGTCACGCTGAGCCTCTGGCGCTGGCCGCAAGTCCAGGGAACGGACGGCGAGGGCGCAGAAACCGCTGAAACGTCGCCGCCGGCAGGCCTGGCCGCGCTTCTGGCCGCGACCACGCTGGATGAGTTCTACCGCGTTGCGGGGACCCTGGCCGGCGACCTGCAATACGGCATGGTCATCGCGCCGCCAGGGGGCGCGATCCGTTTCCTCTATGCGCGGCTCGACGACAACCGCGCATGGATCAACGAACAGTTCGATCTGAACGCCCATCGGGGGCAGCTCGTCCGCCTGCAATTCGGAACCCTGAACGACGGCGCTGGGCCGATCGCCGCCCAGTACCTCGACTACCTCAGCGTTCGGGTCTGCCACGCAACGCCGGCCGTGACGCCGACCGCCACGCCGAGTGCCAGTGCGAGTGCGACAGCCTCCCCGAGTGCGACAGCCTCCCCGACGGGGACGGGGACGCCGACACCCACAGTCACGCCCGGCGCCACGCACACGCCGACCGCTACTCCCGTGCTGGCGCCGGTCGGGTGGCTGCCGCTCGTGGGCTTTCGCTGCCAGCCGCCGACGCCCAGTGCGACAGCCTCCCCGAGTGCGACAGCCTCCCCGACGGGGACGGAGACGGGGACGGCGACGCCAACCGCCACACCTTCGCCGACGCCGACGCCGCGGCCGACCGTGACCTCCACGGCCTCTCCTACCGCCACAGAGGTTGTCTTCAGCTTCAGCGATCTCTTTCCCGTCTACATGCTGGCCCAGCCGACTGAGCCGGAGTCGCTCTACGTGCTGGACAACACCGGCCGGCTGGTCGCCTCGACCGATGGCGGCGCGTCCTGGCGCGATCTGGAGCTGGCTCGTCGGTTCGGCAAGCCTGGCCGAACCCTCGGCGGCGACTACACGCCGCCCTTCACCCTCTGGCTGGGCATCGGCAACGAGCTGATCTACAGCGACGATGCGGGCGATTCCTGGTCGGTGGCCGGGAGCTATGTGCCTGCGGTTGGCATCGCGGTGGAGTTCGACGATCCGAACGTGTTGTGGAGCGGCGGCTATCTGCAAAACCACTGGGGCGTCATCCGCAGCACCGATCACGGTCGGACGTGGGGGGCCGCGGGCGTGGGGTTGGGCGACTTTCGGACAATGGCCGCCAACGTCTTGATTGACCCGAACGACCGCAACGTGCTGTTCGCCTATGCGTGGAACAGCCGGGGCGTACCCCACCTGGCACGCGGTCAACCGCCCGGACTCTGGAGCCCCATCACTGCCCCTATCCAAGGCTACCCGTTTCCGGCGCCGATGTCACTGGGCCTGGCCTGGCGCGCTGACGAGAGCACGCTGTGGGCCGCGGGGTCCGGCGGAGCTCTGCTCTATAGCCCGAACCCGAAGGAGATGGTGGGCAGCAACGTTCGCTGGGAGCAAGTCGCCTCTTTCGGCCCCGGCCATTTCGTCCAGCCGCTGGCCTGGGGCAGCGGCCCCAGCCTCTACGTGACGCTTCACTGCTACGACCCGCCGCCTGCGACCGGCGCCTTGCTGCGCACGACCGACCGCGGCCGGACCTGGTCGCAGATCCCACTGCCCAGGTAACACTCACTTCACTAAGGAACGGGAATTAAATAACTGTCCGCGCCACGCAAGCATCCTGAGCGGAGTCCGGCGTCGTGTGCCGGACGTAGTCGAAGGATGCGGCCTTGTGTGCCCAAAACGCTCCGCATTCCTTCGACTTCGCTCAGGACAGGCTCTTCGACTACGCAGCCACAAACCGGCTGCTCCGCTCAGGATGCTCCGCTTCGGGTAAGCCAGATGGGACAGTTATGTAATCCTCATTCCTAACCTGGGTAGCGCCCTTGATGCTTGCGCGCAACCAGATGGTCTATCTCGTGCTGCTGTGGAATATCGTCTTGATGAATCAGACAGAACTCGCAGCGCTTTCCGGCGCGCTGGACGACCAATCGGCGCAGGGCAGCAGGAAGAACGGTGGCCATGATAGATCAACCGCGCGGGGCAGGACGAACTTGGACCTTCAGGCGGGTCATGATGTCGTGCACGTATTCGTACCAGTCCAGCTCCGCGCTTTCGGTTTCACTCAGACCTGATTCGCGGCTTTTCTCCAGGAGATCGCTTAGCCGAACTTGGGCTTGAGGTGAGATCCGAAACGCCAAGATCTGCTCGGCCGTGGGATGGCCGGACAGAAACTCGATCATCTCGGTGAAGGCGAGTACAGACGACACGGCCGCCGGTGCGGCTGTGGCACGGCGAGGCGGCAGGCGTTTCAATGCCAACTCCAACACCTGCGGCAAGCGATCCCGCTCGAGATACAGTCTAGCATGAACAGGCACCACGGGCAAGCGCTTTCGACCAGGCCCTCGCCGCGATTTCGCCAATCCCGGGAGCCTGTGTGTTTGCATACGGGCAGGTTTGGCGCCAGGGTGGCATCACACGCGTGGGTTCCGCTGTCGGTGCAGCGTGTGATCCACCACTGCGATCATCGCCTCCACATCGAGCGCGCCGCCCAGGAACGTATTCACCCGGCCGGCCTGGTCGCGGGGCCGGGCCAGCATCGCATTGTAGCTGACGTAGAGACACTCGACATTCGGCTGGCCGGCGATCCACTGCTCCACCCGGCGCAGATGGTGGCCAAAGATCCTCGTCAGTCTGGCATCATCCAGCGCGTCGGCCGGCTGCCCGCGACGCATCAGCATCTGCCGCTGCGAAGCCAGGATCTCCTGCATGTCGCGGCGCATGAAGATCACCATGTAATGATAATCGGCCGGCAGACGCATGAGCAGCTCGGAAATCACCTTGACCGCCTTGCCCTGGGCCTCCTCCAGCCAGCCCTGATCCTGAGCAATCGCCTTCACCCGCTCGAACTCGAAGTAGCCTCTGGGGTTGTCCTCATCGGCTGAACGCACGCTGTCGGTCAAGATGGGCACGCCGGCCGCCTCGAGCATCATCATCATCATCGAGGTGCCAGAGCGCGGCAGTCCGGAGACCACGACGATCGCTTCTGGGCGCACGGTTCAAGACTCCTCTGGACACTGTGATATACTACATGAGACGCTCATGCTCCAAGCGGGTCCATGACCCGCCGGATTACGGATCCGGCCTGAGCATTTGTGATCTACTGATACTATGATCTACTGATACTATGTGAGACGCGACGCTGAGTATAGCACGGTCGCGGGAATCGCGCCTCTTTGGGAGCCATGCACATGAAGCGAATTCGCCTGCTCGACCTCGGCGTCGTGAAGCCGATCCGCTCGCAGACGGTCTATCACGCCGTCGCCTATGCGATGACAGAGACCACAACCGATACGGTGATCCTGGTGCGGCCGGATGCACCCTATGTCAGCATCGGGTATCATCAGGATGCGGAACAGGAGGTGGATCTGGCCTATTGCCGCGCCCACGGGCTATCCGTCATCCGCCGGGAGGTGGGCGGCGGCGCTGTCTACCTGGATGGCGGCCAGGTGTTCGTGCAGTGGGTGTTCGGCCGCGGCCGATCTGCCGGTGATGCCGGGACCACGCGGGTCGCTTTGCCCGCGGACCTGACGCAGCGGTTTGCCCTCTTCGCACGGCCGCTGGTCGAGACCTATCAGAGCCTGAGCATCCCCGCCTACTTCCGGCCCGTCAACGACATTCACGTGAACGGCCGGAAGATTGGCGGTACGGGCGCGGCGCAGATCGGGGAGGCCGAGGTGCTCGTGGGCAGCCTGATGTTCACCTTCGACAAGATGACGATGGCGCGTGTGCTGAAGGTGTCTTCCGAGAAGATGCGCGATAAGGTGTTCCAGGGCCTGGAGCAATACATGACCACCATCGCGGAGCAGATACCGGGCTTCTGCCAAGAGTCGGGCTTCGAGACGCGACGCCAGGCCGTGCTGACCGCCTACCTGGAGCGTTGCGCGGCCGCGCTGGGGGCCGTCATCGTCCCTGGCGCGTGGTCCGACGCCGAAGAAGCGGCGGCGACCACGCTGGATGCCCGCTTCGCCTCCGAGGAGTGGCTCCTCGCGAGAACTCGTCACGTCGCCCAGATCGGCCGCGGCCGCCAGGGCGTGAAGATCCATGCGGGAGTGCGGGTAGTGGAAGGGGCCTACAAAGCGCCTGGCGGGCTGATTCGAGTGTCTGCTCGGCTCCGTGAAGATCGAGTGGATGACGTGTCCATCACCGGCGACTTCACCATGTTCCCGGCCGGCGCGGTCGCCGCGCTCGAGGCAGGAGCGGCCGGACTGAAATATGCCCGGCCCACGTTGATCGCCGGCCTGAGCCAGATCTACCGCGAGTCAGCCATCCAGTCGCCAGGCGTCACTGCCGAGGACCTGGCAGAGGCGATCATGCTGGCCGGTCAATGACTTGCCGCGGCTTTGCGCTTTTCCCTGTTTCGGTGTATGATGGCGCTGTTCAGGAGCCGGACCCCACAGGTTCGGCTCCTGTGATGCCGGAAGGCAAATGTGCGGCCCTGTCGCTATGGGGTCGTATCATGTAGGAAAACCAGCTTTGATCAAGATCGCGCCATCCATTCTATCAGCCGATTTCGCCAACCTGGGCGCAGCCGTGCGGGCCGCCGAGGCTGGGGGCGCCGATTACATCCACGTGGACGTGATGGATGGCCATTTCGTGCCCAACATAACCATCGGGCCGCCCGTGGTGGCCGCGCTGCGCCAGCACACGCGGCTGCCGCTCGATGTTCATCTGATGATCGAAAGGCCAGAACGCTACCTGGCCGATTTTGCCAGTGCCGGCGCGAGCATTCTGACGGTCCACGTCGAGACCTGCCCACACCTGCACCGCACGATCCAGCAAATCCGCGAGTTGGGCGTGCAGCCAGGGGTGACGCTCAATCCGGCGACAGGACTGGAAACGGTGGCCGAGAGCCTGCCGTTCGTCGCGCAGGTGCTCGTGATGACCGTCAACCCCGGCTTCGGCGGGCAGAGCTACATCCCGACCATGAGCGACAAGATCGCCCGGCTGGCCGCGCTGCTCGCGACCGTGGCGCCGGCCGTGGAGATCGAAGTGGACGGCGGCATTGACGCCGCCACCGCGCCCGTGGCAGTTGCGGCCGGCGCGCGGGTGTTGGTGGCCGGCACGTCGGTGTTTCGTCACACCCAGGGAGTGGCGGCTGGCATCACTGCGCTGCGCGAGGCCGCCTGTCGCGGTTAAAAAGAAGCAGCCGGCGCATTCGCAGCCGGCTGCCAGAGCTGACTCGTTGGCGTTCAGCGAGTCTTCTGCCGGGTCTTGAGGCACTTGGCGCAGATGTACAGGCGCTTCGCGACCCCATCTTCTGTCGTGCGCATGCGCTGCACGTTCACGTTCCAGCGGCGCTTCGTGTGGCGCATGGAATGGCTGACATTGTGCCCAAACTGTGGCCCCTTGCCGCAAACATCACACTTGGCCATCGGTGTTACCCCCTCGTCGTAGATGCTCGATGTCGTAGACAGACCAGTGACCGAGCCATGAGAGGACCCGGCCACAGTGATACAGATATTACCACAACCGAACGGTTTTCGCAAAACCCGGACTGAACGGAGAAAGGTTCTCCATGACTGACCAAACCAGGCAGGGGCGCATCGAGATTTCGCCACATGCCATCGCGACCATCGCCGGTGACGCTGTGTTAAGATGCTATGGCGTGGTCGGCGTGGCCAGCAAGAACTTGATTGGCGGGCTGGCTGATCTGCTGCAGCCCGATCGCTGGGGCCGCGGTGTAGACGTACACGTGCACGATGGCTCGGTCGTCGTAGATCTGTATGTGATCATCCAATACGGCACTCGCATCTCCGAAGTCGCACATGGGGTGCAGAACAGCGTCAAGTACGCCCTGGAGCAGACCTTGGGTGTTCCCATAGCTGCGGTCAACGTCCACGTCCAGGGGCTGCGCATGCCAAATGGCGCGCAGTAACGACTGTTTCGGAGGAAGCATTTTGGCAGCGACAGATAGCCTGGTTCGCAGACCGCCGGCAAGCGCCGGCGCCGTACAAACCGAGGCTGAGCGATCACACAGCGCGCAGCCCGTGGCGAGTCTTGACGGCTCAGCTTTCCGTGAGTTGCTCAAGGCCGGCCTGACCTGGCTCGATCACCACCACGAGATCGTCAACGCGCTCAACGTGTTCCCGGTGCCCGACGGCGACACCGGCACGAACATGCTGCTGACCATGCGGTCCGCGTGCCAGGAGATCATACCTGAGCACGTGCGCAGCATCGGCGAAGTGGTCAAGGCGGCTGCGCACGGCGCGCTGATGGGCGCACGCGGCAACTCCGGCGTCATCCTCTCGCAAATCCTGCGCGGCATCGCGCGCAGCCTGGACGGCGAGATTACGCTCACCGGTCCGCAACTGGCCGCAGCGCTGGCCGAGGGCAGCCGCATCGCCTACAAGGGCGTCAATCGGCCGGTCGAAGGCACCATCCTGACGGTGATCCGCGAGGCGGCCGAGGCTGCCAGAAGCGCCGCCGATCTCGACCCGGACCTGAGTTTTGTGCTCGGCCGGACCGTGCGCGCCGCCGACGAAGCGGTCGCCAACACGCCGCGCCTGCTGCCGGTGTTGGCGCAGACCGGCAAGGTGGACAGCGGCGGGAAGGGGTTGTTCTACATCCTGGAAGGGATGCACCGCAAGCTGACCGGTCAGACGATCGGCGTGGAGGCAGCCGTCTTGCCCGGCAGGCCAGCGCCGGCCGTTGCGCCCAGCGCGCCGCCCCCTCCGGCAGAATCGGCAAAAGGCAGCCGGCCGCTGCCGCCCCTGTTCTATGGCTTCGATGTGCAATTCCTGGTCGAGGGTGCAGACCTGGATGTGACCACCATTCGCGACCAGATCTCGGCCATGGGCGATTGCCCCCTGGTCGAGGGCACGCAGAGCCTGATCAAAGTGCACGTCCACGTGCCGAACCCTGGCGTGCCTCTATCATACGCCGTCACCCTCGGTTTTGTCACCGATGTGATCGTCGAGAACATGGACGATATGCAGATGCCCGCCATGCCGCCCGGCTACGAGCCAGCGGCGCAGCCCACAAGTGCAGCCGCGCCCACGCAGGCGGTGGCTGCCGCGGCGAGCGAGGCTCCCCTGGGCCCGATCGAAGGGCCTGGGATCGTGGCGGTTGCGCCGGGGGCCGGCCTGGCGCAGGTCTTCAAAAGCCTGGGTGCACACATCATCATCTCTGGCGGCCAAACGATGAACCCAAGCACCCAGGAGATCTACCAGGCGATCCAGCGGCTTCCCGGTTCCCAGGTCATCATTCTACCCAACAACGGCAACATCATCATGGCCGCGCAACAGGCCCAACTGCTGGCGGATGCGAGCAAGTCGGTGGTCGTCGTGCCCAGCAAGTCCATCCCCCAGGGCATCAGCGCGCTGCTGGGCTTCAACCCACATACAAGCCTGGAACGCAACGCCCAGGCGATGACGAGCGCCCTGGGGCACGTGCAGACCGGGGAGGTGACGATCGCCGTGCAGGATGCCAGCTTCGACGGCATCGAAGTACACGCTGGCGAGGTGATCGGGCTGCTGAACGACCGGCTCACTGCCAAAGGACTCACCAGCGCAGAGGTGGCCGAGATGCTGCTCGAGCAGATGCACGCGTCGGAACTCGAAGTGATCACGCTCTACTATGGCCAGCCGGTCTCGGCCGCCGATGCCGAGCTCTTACAGTCCCGACTTCAGGAATTGTACCCCGACCAGGACATTGAGACCGTTGCCGGCGGCCAGCCTTTCTATCATTACATCATCTCGGCCGAATAGCCGACTGGGTTTGCCCTGAACACAGCAGAGTCGAAATCCAGAATCCACCCTCGCGAGATCACCGTGGCCAATGTCAAGATCGTCACCGATACAAACGCATACTTCCCACATCCTGAGCTGATCGCCCAACTCGGCATCGAGGTCTTGCCCCTCACCGTGCGCGTGGGACAGCAGAGTTACCTCGAACGAGTCAACCAACTGGACGACATCTTCTTCCGCAAACAGGCGCAGGACCCGAAGAGCCTCACCGTCGAAGCGCCGTCGGCGGCCTATGTACACGGCCTGTTCAGACGCTTAAGCCAGGGCGCCGATAAGATCCTGTGCATCCACATGTCGTCCGCGCTGAACGAGGTCGCCGAGGTGACGCGCCGGGTCGCCGACAGCTTCGCAGGGCGGCAGCGCATCGTGGTGGTAGACACGGCGACCACTTCGGTCGGGTTGGGTTTGATCGTCGAGGCTGCGGCCCAGGCCGCGGCCGCCGGCGCCCCGATTCCCGAAATCTTGCGCGTGGTGCGCGGCATGATGCCCCGCATGTACGCCCTGTTCTTCTCCGACTCTCTGGAGTACCTGGATGCCTGGGGCCGGCTGGGGCCAGCCCAGGCGCTCTTGGGCGCCATGCTTGGCTTAAAGCCTCTCTCGACGATGGAGGATGGCGACCTGTTGCCCATCGAGAAGGTGCGCACCTATAGCCGGGCCGTGGATGAGTTGTACGACTTCATTGTCGAGTTCTCTCATATCGAACAGATGTACCTGCTGCAACAAGACTTCGAAGTCGAAGCTGCGCAGTTGCTCGAACGTTTGGAGCTTATCTACCCCCAGCGCGAATTCCCGGTCATCAGCTATTCGCCATCGCTCGCTGTCCACATCGGGCCAAAGGCGATGGGCGTCATCGTCTACGAAGGCGTGCGATGAGACACGGCCGCCCGCGTCTGGGATGGCAGAGCAGAGCGTAACGCATGGATAGCCCTTTCTCGCGTCTAATCAAGATCCTTTCGCTGGAACGCAAACAAGGATTCCGGAACAAAGCTGTCATCGGCGGCCTGGACAAGTTCGCCAGCCGCTGGGAGGTTGAGGCGCGCGGCCAGGCAGACAACCCGGCCGCGGTAGATGAGATCGTCGCGCTCTTGCTCGGCTATCCGGCCGTCGAAGACCTGGCTGCACGCGAGCGCATCGTAGAGCAGATCGTCCGGCGCGCGCGCGCGGCGACGCCGGACGTTGCGGGACCAGAATGGGCGCCACCCCGACCCCAGGCCGTCAACCAGGCGCCGGCAGAATTGCGCCCTGAGCGGACGACAGAGACAAGTTTACCCGCGCTGACCAAACCGGCGTTCTGCACCGGTGAAGCGCCGGCGTGCCCTGAGCCGGTCGCCGGCCGGTCGGCTGCGGCGCCGGACAAGAGTCCATCTGACAGGCCAGCACAAGCTCCCGCCGCCTACAGACTCGGGGGAGCCCCGCCCGACGTCGCCCCGCCGCTGCCGCGTTTGCCGCGGCCACAGCCGGTCGAAAACGCCACGATCTCGGCCCCGCCTGCTGGCAGCGCGCGGGGCATATCCACAGAGGAACCCCAGCCCCGACCGGCCGCAGCTCGGATGCGGGCAGAATCCGCACCCGACCCAGAGGCGCTGACAGACCCGTGGGCGACTCTCCCTGCTGCCCGGCGGCCCGCGACCGAAGCCCCGGTGGCAGCGAGCGAGCCGTCCAGGCCCGCCAGACCGGCCCCCGGCCTCGCGGCGCCGGTCATACGCCTGCCCGGCATCGGCCCCAGCTTCGCCGATAAGCTGGCCAAACTGGGCGTGCGCACCGTGCGTGATCTGCTCTACCTGCTGCCGCGGCGCTACGATGACTACAGTTCGCTGCGCACCATTGACAGGCTGGTCTACGGTGAAGAAGCGACCGTCATCGCCACGGTCTGGAAGCTCAGCAGCCGCATCATCGGCGAGAACCGCAAGATGATCTCGGCCATCGTCGGCGACGGGACCGGCGAAATGGAGATGACCTGGTTCAATCCTTATGTCGAGCGACGGCTGCGCGCCGGCCATGCCTACGCCTTCAGTGGCAAGATAGACAGCTACCGTGGGCGTCTGCTGATCCGCAACCCGGAGTTCGAGCCGCTAGAGCGACGCCAGGTTCATACGGGCCGGCTGGTTCCCGTCTACCCGTTGACCGAAGGCATCACGGCCCGCTGGCTGCGGGTGGTCCTCAACCGGGCCTTGGAGGCGTGGGCCGGCGCCCTGCCCGATTTCTTGCCTGAAAGTGTGCGCCGCGAGATGGGGTTGATGACGCTGTCGGAGGCGCTGACGCAGATCCACTTCCCCGACAACGCCGAGCGGCTCAAGGCTGCGCACCGCCGGCTCAGCTTCGATGAGTTCTTGCTCCTGCAACTGGGCGTATTGGGTCAGCGCCAGCGCTATCTGAGCCAGCCGGCCCGCGCCCTGGCGGCCAACAGCCGTGTGTTGGCGCCGTTCCTGGCCAGTTTGCCGTTCACCATGACAGCGGCGCAGCAACGCGCCCTGGCCGACATCACAGCCGATCTGCAGCGACCACAGCCCATGATCCGTTTGCTGCAGGGCGATGTCGGCTCTGGCAAGACCGCAGTGGCCGCGGCTGCGCTGTGGGTCGCGGTCGCCAACGCCGCGCAAGGCGCAATCGTGGCCCCCACCGAGATTCTGGCCGAACAGCACGCACGTTCCTTCACCCGCCAGTTCGCCAACCTGCATCATCCCGGCGCCGGCCGGCCGGTTCGGGTGGGCCTGTTCACCGGTCATCTGCGGGGCAGCGAACGCAACGAGGCATTGGCGGCCCTGGCCGCGGGCGACATTGACATCGCCGTCGGTACGCACGCCCTGATGCAAGAGGATGTTGCCTTCCACAACCTGGCGCTGGCGGTTGTGGACGAGCAGCATCGCTTCGGAGTTGAGCAGAGGGCTGCTCTACGGCAGAAAGGCGCACAGCCCCATTTGCTGGTCATGAGCGCCACCCCCATCCCGCGCTCGCTGGCCCTGACCCTCTACGGCGACCTGGATGTCTCGGTCATGGATGAGATGCCGGCTGGCCGCGCGCCCATCAAGACCAAGTGGATGGCTTCAACCCAACGCGAGCACGCCTACGCGTTCATCCGCCGCCAGATCGAAGCTGGCCGCCAGGCGTTCATCATCTATCCACTGGTCGAGGAATCTACAAGTCGGGCTGCGCCGGCCGTCGGCGGCGATGTCAGGGCGGCCGTGGCGGAACATGCACGCCTGCAGAGCGCCATCTTCCCCGACCTGCGACTGGGCTTGTTGCATGGCCGTCTGAAGAGCGAGGAAAAAGACGCTGTGATGGCCGCGTTCGCGGCCGGCGAGTTGCAGATTCTGGTCGCCACTTCCGTTGTGGAAGTGGGGATTGACGTGCCGAACGCAACCGTAATGCTGGTTGAGGGCGCCGAACGTTTCGGCCTGGCGCAACTGCACCAATTCCGCGGGCGTGTGGGCCGCGGAGAACACCCATCCTATTGCCTGCTGGTGTCAGACGCGCAGGAGGGTGAGAGCGTCAAGCGCCTGCGGGCGCTGGAGACTATCAACAACGGCTTTGCCCTGGCCCAGATTGACCTCGATCTGCGCGGTCCGGGCGATTTCTTCGGCACACGACAGAGCGGCCTGCCGCCGCTGCACACCGCGCAGTTGGGCGACCTGCGCACGCTGGAGGCCGCCCGCGGCGCCGCCCAAAAGCTGTTCGCCTCCGATCCGAGCCTGAGCCACCCAGAGCATGCCGGCCTGGCGCAGCAGGTCGCTGCGCTGTGGCGCGGGGCAGGGGACGTGAGTTAATGCGCATGATCAGAGCCCTCTATCCGGGTACGTTCGACCCGATTCACAACGGACATGTGGACATCGCGATACGTGCCGCGCGGCTGTTCGATGAGCTGGTCATCGGCATCTATGACAGCCCACCCAAATCGTTGCTCTTCGACACCGCGCAACGCCTGGCCCTGGCCAGAGAATGCCTGGCGCATCAACCCAACATCCGCGTCCTCCCCTACCGCGGCCTGACGGTGGAGTTCGCGGCAGAGATCGGCGCCTCCGTGCTGGTGCGCGGACTGCGCGCCATCTCCGACTTCGAATACGAGCTGCAGATGGCGCACACCAACAAGAAGCTGGCGCCTGACATCGAGCTCATGTGTCTGATGACCAACCTGGGCTACGCCTATCTCAGCTCGACCATTCTCAAGGAAGTAGCGGTTTTGGGCGGCGATGTCTCGGGGCTCGCGCCCGAAGTCGTGCAGGCTGCGCTGCGCGTCCGACTGGCCGAGCTGGGGCAAAGCGGCGCCAACGTCGTGCGCATGACGGCCTCGACACGCGACTGACAACTGATTGTTTGCTCAATGAAGACAGAAAAGGTGCGCCATGGACATGATGAGCCTGATTGACGAACTGGAAACCCTGCTTCAGCGCGCCATCCATGTGCCTGTAAGCGGCAAGATCCTGATAGACGAGAGGGCCGTCCGCCAAATCCTGGGCCAGATGCGCCAGGCCGCGCCCGATGAGGTGCGCCTCGGCCAGCGCATCGCAAGCGAACGCGAACGCATCCTCGCCGATGCCCGTGCGCAAGCCCGCCGCATGGCCGAGGAGGCCCAGAGCCAACTCAACGTGCGCCTGGACGATCATCAGGCGGTGCAGGCTGCCCGCCAGCGCGCGCGAGAGATCGAGAGAGACGCTGAGCAGCGGGCGGCTGCGTTGCGCGCCGACGCCCGGCAGTATGTCATAGGTCACTTCAGCGGTCTCGAAGCGCGTCTCGAGCGCCTGCTGCGCGAGGTGCAGGCTGGCCAGCGGATGCTTCAACAGGAGGGCAGCGAGCGCACAGAAGGCGGCGCGTGATTTTGACAGGGGCAATCGTCTCGCCTATAATGGCCGTTTGTGCCTGAAGGCCGCTGGCCGAGACAGACGATGGGCTTTCGTCTGACAGACGGCAGCCTGCAGGCAACAGACAGACGGGCGAACAGCCAGCCGTGCCTGCCAGGTGAATGCCGTGATCGAGAATCTGACCTTTAACGTCGCTCAACTACTCAAAGAACCTATCGGCGCTGTGCGCGCTGGCCAGGTGGCGGCCGATGTCCGGCGTCTGGCCCCCGAACTGGCGCAAGCAGATAGCACGGTCGAGTTGGCCATGACAGGACCGATGCGGCTGACGCACACCGATGGCGGAGTGCTGGTGCAAGGCGCGCTGACCAGTCAGGCGGTTCTGCCGTGTTCTCGCTGTCTGGAGCCAGTGGCGCTAACGCTGGAGATCGAGCTCGAAGAGGTCTTCGCGCAAACGGTGGACGTTCTGACCGGCCAGGCCATCACGCCCGAGGAGGACGATCGCGCGCTCTGGATTGATGACCGCCATCTGCTGGACCTCGGCGAGGTGCTGCGCCAGAACGCACTGGTGGCCGCGCCGATGCACCCGCTCTGTCGGCCAGACTGTCGCGGGCTATGCGTCATTTGCGGCCAGAACCTGAATGAAGAAACGTGCACCTGCGAAGCGGAGCCGGATGCTCGTTGGGCGATCCTGGCGAAGCTGTTGCAGAACAACGAATCGTAAACTGAAACAAGGAGTTTCCCGTGCCACCTCATCCAAAACGCAAGCTTTCCAAGGGACGCCGCGATCGCCGGCGCGCCCATGACGCCCTGTCTCCGCTGCACCTGGTTGCCTGTCCGCAGTGCGGCGCGCTGCGCCGACCGCACCAGGTATGCCCAGAGTGCGGCGCCTACAAGGGCGAGACGATCATCGAGCATAAGAAAGAAGAGAAGAAGTCATAGCAGCGTCCTGACCGAGCCGTTGCGGACGATACACGATGCAGACTGCACACCTGTTCCCTGGTCAAGGTTCCCAGTGCGTCGGCATGGGCCAGGCGCTGGCCCAGGAGTTCCCGAGCGCGCGCGCGGCCTTCACCGAGGCCGACGACATCCTCCGTTTCCGGCTGTCTGAGCTGTGCTTTCAGGGGCCGTTGGAGACGCTGACCGAAACGCGCAACGCCCAGCCCGCGATCCTGGCCGCCAGCATCGCCGCGCTGCGCGCCTGGCAGACGGCGCACCCTGCCGCACCCGCGGCTGACTATGTCGCCGGCCACAGCCTGGGCGAGTACAGCGCGCTGGTGGCCGCCGGCGCGCTGAGCTTCGCAGACGCGGTCCGGCTCACGCGCGTGCGCGGTGAGCTGATGGCCAGAGCCGGCCAGGCGCGGCCTGGCAGCATGGCTGCGGTGCTGAAGCTGGCCGACGAACAGGTCGCCGCCATCTGCGCCCAGGCCGCGGCCGAGGCGAACGATGTGGTCCAGGTGGCCAACTACAACTCGCCGGGCCAGGTGGTCATCTCGGGCGCGCCGGCCGGCGTGGCCGCGGCGACCGCGCTGGCGAAGGCTGCGGGCGGCCGCGTCATCCCCCTGGCGGTCAGCGTGGCGGCTCATTCCGCGCTGATGGCGTCTGCCGCCCAGGAGTTCGCGGCGGCCGTGGCCGCCACGCCTTTTGTCGCGCCGGTCGCGCCGGTCATCGGCAACGTTCGCGCAGCGCCACTGGAGACCGCCGAAGCTATCCGTGAGGAACTCGTCACCCAACTGACCGCGCCCGTCCGCTGGACCGCCTCGATCGTCCGGATGGCCGACGCAGGCGTGGTTCGTTTCATCGAAATCGGCCCAGGCAACGTCTTGACCGGCCTGGTGAAACGCATCGTGGCCAGCGCGGAGACGGCCAACATCGCCGTGCCAACAGACATCCGCGGCGCGTAGTGAAGGTTAAGGTTAAGGCTAAGGTTAAGGTCTTCCCGCTCTGGCCGGTCTCCGACCGAGCCAGCGGCGGTCGGTGAGGCTCTCGCTCTGGCCGGTCTCCGACCGAGCCAGCGGCGGTCGGTGAGGCTCTCGCTCTGGCCGGTCTCCGACCGAGCCAGCGGTGGTCGGTGAGGCTCTCGCTCTGGCCGGTCTCCGACCGAGCCAGCGGCGGTCGGTGAGGCTCTCGCTCTGGCCGGTCTCCGACCGAGCCAGCGGCGGTCGGTGAGGCTCAACCTCAGCCTCAACGTCAGGGGGCAAACATGCTACAGGATAAGATCGCCATCGTCACCGGCAGTTCGCGTGGCATCGGCGCGGCCATCGCGGCCGAGCTGGCCGGCCAGGGTGCGCGGGTCGTCATCAATCACCGCGACAGTGAGACCCAGGCGACGGCCGTAGCCAGCCAGATCTCCGCATCCGGCGGGCAGGCGGCCGTCATCCAGGCCGATGTGAGCCTGTTGGCTGACGCGCAGCGGCTGATCAAAGAAACGATTGACCGCTACGGCCGCGTGGACATCCTGGTCAACAACGCCGGCGTCACCCGTGACACGCTGCTGATGATGATGAGCGAAGACGCCTGGGATACCGTGCTGCGGACCAATCTGAAGAGCGCCTACAACTGCTCGAAGGCAGTGCTGCGGCCCATGTTCAAGCAACGCAACGGCCGCATCATCAACATCACTTCGGTGTCGGGTCTGGCTGGACAGGCGGGGCAGACCAACTACTCAGCGTCCAAGGCGGGTCTGATCGGCTTCACGAAGGCATTGGCCAAGGAGGTCGGTCCGCGCGGCATCACCGTGAACGCGGTTGCGCCCGGCTTCGTGCCCACGGTCCTTACAGACGTGCTGACCGAGGAACAAAAGCAGATGGCGATCGCGGCGACGCCGCTGGGCCGCTTTGCCCAGCCGGAAGAGATCGCCTATGCGGTCGCCTTTCTGGCCAGCGACCGCGCCGCCTTCATCACCGGCCAGGTGCTCAGCGTGGACGGTGGACTGGTGATGCAGTAAGAAGGAGCTCCGATGGATCAGGTCTTGGGCAAGGTGACGATCGCGCCGACTGTGCTCACCACGATCGTGCGGCTGACCACGTTGGAACAGCGCGGCGTTCGTCGTCTGGCGGCCCTGCCGCAGAAGATGCGCGGCCTGAAGGCCGGCAGCGCCATGGAAGAAGGCCTGCTCGTTGAGGCGACCGACGACAGCGTGCAGATCGAAGTGCACATTGTCGCTGACGCGGACGCCAATCTGCTCAGGCTGGGCGAGGCGCTCCAGACCGGCATCACGCGCGCCATCGAAGAAATGGCAGGCACGCCGGTGGCGAAAGTAGACGTGTTCATTGACGATGTAGTGTTGCCCGCCACGCCCGCGGAATGATCGCTCGCGGATGCGGCGCAGAGTGAAGGCTCATGCAACTCCGGCGACAAGCGCGCATCCTGGCGCTTCAGGCGCTTTACGAACTCGATACCACCAGCCACCAGGCCGGCGATGTCATCGCCTATCGGCTGGAAGACACGCCTTTGCCCGTTGAAGGGGAGACGTATCTGCGCCAACTGATCAGCGGCGTGCTGCAGCACGTGGCCAACCTCGATGGTCTGATTCAGCACTTCGCGCCTGCCTGGCCCGTCTCGCAGATCGCCGTCGTTGACCGCAACATCCTGCGCCTGGCCCTATTTGAGTTAACGGGCGCCACCGGCACACCCCCCAAAGTCGCCATCAACGAGGCCGTGGACCTGGCCAAGATCTTCGGCAGCGACAATAGCCCCCGGTTTGTCAACGGTGTGCTCGGCTCGGCGTTGGGCGTCCACGATCACATCGAGCTGCGGCCGGCGACTCCTGCCGCCGATACGATAAAGGACTGACTGTGGATATCTTCGGCATCGGCCCCATGGAGTTGATCGTCATTCTGATCCTCCTATTGCTGGTATTCGGCCCCAACCGCCTGCCCGAGATGGGCTCCCGCCTCGGCCGCGCGCTACGCGATATGCGCGAGTCAACGCGCGAATTCTCGCGCGAGGTCGCTGAGACCCGCGACGCCCTGGTTGAACCGTTCGAGGATGTCCGCGCGCCGTTAGAAGAGACCGCGGCCGAGCTCAAGACATCTGCAACTGAGCTTCAGGCGTCCACCCACGAGCTCGAGGCCTCTGCCAGGGAACTCCAGACGCCCGCGGAGGAGACTGCCGCGCTCACCGAAACCCCGCGCAACTACTACACAGACCTTCGGGAGTCGGTGTTGGCGGCGCATCAGACCGGCGCGGAGGGAGTCGCCGCGCCTGCGACGCCCGACGGCCTAACGCCTCCCGCGTCAGAGGGCGCAGCGCCGGTCGAGCCGAGCCAGGCGTCCGCGGACACGCCGCCCGCCGAGCTTGCGCCATCTGCCGAGACCGAGGCCCTGCAGCCGCTGGCTGCAACCGCCGAGCCGGAAGCATCCGCGGCCGCGCCAGGGGATCAGATCGAAGGGACAGACGCCCAGGCCAGCGGCCTGGCCCCGTCCAGCGCAGAGGCAACCAGTCCGGAATTGTCCGCGGCGGCGCCAGCGAACCAGGTGGCAGGGACAGAAGCCCAGTTCATCAGCCCGCCCCCCTCCAGCGCAGAGGCGGCTGGCCCGGAACTGTCCGCGACGGCCGCGCCAGAACAGGCCGAGGTAATGGACACGCTGCCGGCCCGCCCGCAGCCATCGGCCGCGGAGCCGGCCGCGGCGGAATCGTTGGCGGCCGCGGCGCTGGCCCTGGCGACTGCCCCAGGGCTGGCAGAAAGCGAAGCAGCCAAAGAACCGCCGCGGCCGGCCCCGCCCAGGGCCCGGCGGTGGACGTCGTCGCTGCCGCGGCCGCGCAGCCTGCCGCCGCAAGGTCCCGCCCGACGCCGGCTGTGGAGCCGCGTCTGGGGGAAGTCGCCCATGCCTGCGCGCAGCAGAACGCGGCTGTAGTCCTGTCATTCAGTCAAGGAACCGACCATGTCTTTCACCGGTGTGTTCGGATTGGTGCTGCTCGGCATCATCGCCCTCTCGCTTCTCGGCCCCAGCAAACTACCCAGGGGGCTGGAGGAGCTCTGGCTGATGATCACCAACTTCCGCCGCTCACAGGCTGAAACGCCGCCGTTGACCATCGAGCAGGCTCGCCGCATTTGGTCCGAAAGCGAAAGCCCCTTCTACGGCCTGATCCAGATCCTGTACGGCGCGGTGGAGCACCTGGTCGAACTGCGCACGCGCATCTTCTGGGTATTCGGCGCCATGATAGTGGGAGCGATCGCCGCGGCCGTCTTCGTCAACCAGATCCTGAAGTTCCTGGTGCGACCAGCAGGCGAGGTCCAGATGATCTTCCTGCGACCTGTGGACATGGTGTGGGTGTACATGGAGGTGATCCTCAGCGTCGCCATTGTCTTCGCGCTGCCGATGATCGCCTATCAGACGCTGATGTTCATCCGGCCCGCGCTGGAATCGGAGCAGGAGATCGCGGTGTTTCGCATCATCGGCCTGCTGGGGATGCCGCTGGTGGCGATCTTCTTTGTGCTCGGCCTGGCGTTCGCCTATCTGATCATGCTGCCGGCCATGTTGCCGTTCCTGCAAGGCACCGGCGGCGCGATCGCCAAACCCAGTTGGGAAATCCGTGCCTACTACTCGTTCGTGCTGACCGTGCTGATGTGGATCGGCGCGGCGTTCGAGACGCCGCTGGTGATGACCCTGTTAGCGCGGCTGGGACTGGTCTCTCCCAAGACCATGACCAGGCAATGGCGCTACGCGTTCGTCGGCATCGCGTTCGTCGCCGCGGCCATCACGCCCACGGTGGACCCCTTTAACATGGCATTAGTCATGGGGCCGCTGTTGGCCCTCTACTTCCTGGGCATCGGCATGGCGCGCGCGGTCTATCGGCCACGACCTGGGGCTGGAAGCGGCAGCTAGAACACCGGTCAAGTAATCCGCCACGGGCGGCCGAGGCTTCGTCGTGAGCTCAGCCGAACGGTCGCTGCAACGCTGGCGAAGTCGCCCTGCGGCGACGAGAGCCAGCCGACGCAGAGCCTGTCCTGAGCTTGCCGAAGGATCGGCTGTGCAGTGGCGGCGGCGGTTTTTAACCGCCCGACCGTCGGGCTTGGCATTCCCCTGGACCGGCCCCAGGGCGGGCTTGACCGACGTTCTAGAGGTTGGAGGAGGAGAGGCCATCTTCGATGTCGAAGCAACGTGTCCTCATCATGGGCGCCGCGGGGCGCGATTTCCACAACTTCAATGCCATCTTTCGAGGCGACGAGCGGTATGAGGTGGTCGCGTTCACGGCCACGCAGATTCCCAACATCGAAGGCCGGCGTTATCCGCCTGAGCTGGCGGGGCCGCTCTATCCTGCCGGCATCCCCATTCATCCCGAGGGCGAGCTGCCGCGGCTGATCCGCAGCCTGGCGGTGGATCAGGTCATCTTCGCCTACTCTGACGTCAGCCACCAGTACGTCATGGATCGGGCCAGCGCGGTGCTGGCAGCCGGCGCGGACTTCCGGCTGATCGGCCCCAAAGAGACGATGCTGCGATCGGCCAGGCCGGTCGTCGCTGTCTGCGCGGTGCGCACGGGCGCGGGCAAGTCGCAGACCACCCGGCACGTCGCCGGCCTGCTCCAGAAGATGGGCAAGCAGGTCGTGGTCGTGCGCCACCCCATGCCCTACGGCGACCTGGTGAAGCAGCGGGTACAGCGGTTCGCGACATACGCCGACCTGGACACGCACGCCTGCACCATCGAGGAGCGCGAAGAGTATGAGCCGCACCTGGACCGGGGCATGGTGGTCTACGCGGGAGTAGACTACGAGGCGATCCTGCGCCAGGCCGAAGCAGAAGCGGATGTGGTGTTGTGGGACGGCGGCAACAACGACCTGCCGTTCTTCAAGCCAGACCTGCACATCGTCGTCGCCGACCCCCACCGACCGGGCCACGAACGCACCTACTACCCCGGCGCCGCCAATTTCCGCATGGCGGATGCGATCGTGATCAACAAGGTGGATACGGCCGACCTGGCAGCCGTGTCGGCCGTGCGCGATAGCGCGGCGGCTGTCAACCCCATCGCCGTCGTCGTCGAGGCCGCCTCGCCCATCTTCGTGCCCGATCCCGTTGCCATCCGAGGCAAGCGCGTGCTGGTGGTCGAAGACGGCCCCACTCTCACCCACGGCGAGATGAAATACGGCGCGGGGATCGTGGCCGCGCGGCGCTTCGGCGCGGCTGAGATCATTGACCCGCGGCCCTACACGGTCGGCGCGATCAAAGAGACCTTTGCGCAATACCCGGAGATCGGCGCACTGCTCCCCGCCATGGGCTACGGGGGCCGGCAGATCAAAGACCTGGAAGAGACCATTCGCCGCGTGCCGTGCGACATGGTGATCTCGGCCACCCCCATTGACCTGACGCGTGTGGCGACCATCTATCATCCGGTACAGCGCGTGCGCTACGAGCTGCAGGTGATCGGCCAGCCGACGTTGGAGGAGATGGTGTCGGCGCTTTTCCGCGGCCGCGGTTGACAAGATTCCACCTTCTCCTCGTTCAAGGCTTCAAGAACAAGACCCGGCTGCCGGTGGCGACGCCGGCCGAATACCTGGACGGCCTGACAGAGACAGCGAGCTGAGGAAACCCGGCCCGGCTTACCAGGCCAGTTCTCGCAGCCGGCCGATGGTCTGCTCGAGTTGCGCCTCCTGGCCGATCGCTTCCCACAACGCGCCGACCCCGCCCAACTCCAGCGTCACTGTGCGCGGTCGCGGCCACACGGCGGCGTGGATGCGCGCAAACGCCCACGTCACAAGCTCCCAGTCCGCGGCGGTCATCGGCAGATGATCGAGCAAACGACCTGCAAAGCGTTCGAGCCGATCGTTCCCCGGCGCCGCGCGACGCACAAGGTCGAGCCAGCGCGCATCCAGCAGTTGCACGCCAGAAATGTGGACTTCGGCCAGGCGTTCGATGGGCAACAGGCTGGCGTACTCAACCGGACTCAGCCCCAGGGCCGCCGAGCTGATGCGCACATGGGCCAGATCGAGCAAGAGCCCGCAGCCTGCTTCCTCCACTACCTGGCGCACCACCCCTGGCAGACAGGCCGCGCGCAGCGTCTCGCCATTGTCTGGATCGTTCTCGGCGATCACACGGTCCGCGCCGAAGCGACGCACGATCGCGGCCATGTCATGGATCATCTTCTCAGCGACCCGGTTGGCCGTGACAGGATCGGCGGCGCAGGGATCGATGTCGGGACAGTCCGCCGGCTGAGGCGCCAGGTGCACATTGACAAATGGCGTATCAGTCAGCGCCCGGAGTTCCTCGACCTGGCGCCAGTTCGCCGGCTGTTCGGTTTCGCCGTCCAGGGCATCGCCGATGCCCGCGCCCACGCGCAACGGGAAATGCACGTAGACCGGCCCCAGGGCGTGGGCTTCGGCCGCCAGATCGGGCCAGGCAGGGCACTTGAAGAGATCGAATGCGACCGGTCCTGAGCGCCACAGCGCCGCAGTCGGCCGAGAGTAGTTGACAGCCAGTTTCATGTGGATTCCTCGTCACGGTTTTCCGGCGAGTCTAGCACCGGATGCAGCTTCGGTCAAGTGATTGACTTCCTGGCGTAACGCTGTATAATCTTGTGGCGCTGCACAGTCGGAAGTCGGCGGCGGCAGGCGATTCCGCCATGCTGAGTTCAGCGCACCATGCCACTCACCCGCATACAAGACGGGAGGTCACAGAATGGAAGCTTTGCTGCTTAGGGATGACTTGCGCGAACCTCTGGCGCAGGCTGCCAAACGGGATGCGAGAAGCGTCAACGAAATCGCAAACGATGCGATCGAGCACTACCTTCGGGAAACCCAGCGGGCGAAACTCGATCGGGAGATTGCCGCCTTCATGGCCATGCACGCTGAGCTCCGACTGACACACCTTGGCGAATGGGTAGCCATCCACAACCGACAACTCGTGGATCACGACCAAGAGCGGGCTGCCCTCTATCGTCGTGTGCGCGCGCGATTCGGACACACACCGGTGCTAATTCGAGAAGTATGCAGCCAGTCCGAAGACCTGGTCTGGCTCCGTACGCCTGGCACAGGAAGACCCTTGGCATGAAATACGCCTACGATGCCGAATACGTCCCACCAGCCCCTGTTGTAGAGATCCTTCTGAGTGCGCCAGAAGAACCCTACTCAGTAGGTCCCCTGCATGCAATCGTGGATACGGGAGCAGATGCGACCCTTGTGCCACTCGGCCACATCAAGTCGCTGGGGCTGCCGATTGATAATCGCAAGTACCTTTGCAGCCAGTTTGGCGAGCGCATCCTGGTAGACGTCTATACAGTTGACATAGGATTGAATGGCCTTCGATTTCCCCTCATTGAGGTCATCGCCGACGAATCTGGGAATGAGGCGATCTTGGGTCGCAATATCCTGAACAAGTTGGTCGTAACGCTCGACGGCCCCAGACAGGTATTGGAGCTGTGCATCTGATGGGGGATTTCCTGCTGACAACGATGATGATCCGAACGGGAGACGGCTAATGACCGAGCTAACCACCCTGGTCCATGAGCTGGCGGCGCTATCCCCCGCGAACCAGGAGCGGGTACGCGACTACGTTGCGTTCTTGCGCTGGCGAGCTGGCCGAGACTCGACCGCTCTGCAGAAACCCCCTGAATCTGCCCGCGCCTGGCGCTTCAACTTCCTGGAGCACCTCGCGGGCGCCGATGTGCGCGCCAGTCGCGATCCGGCCGGCATGGAGGTCAAGACGGCAGAGGCGACGGTCGGCGGCGATCGGCGGCCAGCCCTGTGGATGCACCCGCCGGTGAGCGGCGAAGCGATCGCGGAATTCCATGTGCCGGCGCCGGCCGGCGTGCGCGATCTGCGCTTGCGCTTTGCCATCGGCGTGCGCGATGGCGCACAGGGCGCAGAACGCCTGGCGGCCTTTCGCGTGCGCGTGGATGGCTGGCAGGTGTGGAGCCGCGCAGCCTGGCCGTCGCAATGGGAAGCGGTCGAGGTGGCGCTGCCTATTCCGGCCGGCGTCGTCCTGCGCGTCGCCTTCGCCACCGACGGCATGGGCGATCATCAGTGGGCGTGGGCGGTGTGGGGCGAGCCGGAGATGGTGGGGTTGGAAGTGGAAGGTTAGCGGTTGGAAGTTGGAGGTTGGAGGTTAGAGGGGGAGGTGCGAATGGCAGCGACAAGGGGTGAGCAGCATCCGCTGGTGAAGTTGGCGCGCGCAGCGATAGAAGCCTATGTGCGAGAACGACGCCGGCTGAAGCCGGCCGAGGCGCCCACGGCGGTCAAAGGCGAGCCGGCCGGGGTCTTCGTGACGCTCCGGACGGGGAGCACCGGCGACCTGCGCGGTTGCATTGGTACTATCGAGCCGAGCCAACCGACGCTGGCGCAGGAGACGATCGCCAACGCCATTTCAGCCGCCACGCGTGATCCGCGCTTCGCGCCGGTGCAGCCAGCCGAGCTGAATGATCTGGTAATAGATGTCAGCGTGCTCTATCCACCGGAGCCGATCACCTCCACCGCCCAGCTCGACCCTAAACATTACGGCGTAATCGTGCAGCACGGTTGGCGCCGTGGTCTACTGTTGCCCGACATCCCCGGCATTGACGATGTGGAGACGCAAGTGGCCTATGCACGGCAGAAAGCGTGGATCGAGCCGGACGAGCCGGTGGAACTGTTCAGGTTTCGGGTAGAGAAGTACTCATGACGGGTGACGTTGCGCCCTATTCGCAGCGATAACGGAGAAGATCACATGGCACTCACATTGCTACGCGCGGCCGGCGCTCCCCTGCTGCGCGTCGGACATCGCGGCGCGAAGGGACACGCGCCGGAGAACACCCTGGCTTCGTTCAACCGGGCCGTCGAGTTGGGCGTCAACGCGGTGGAGACCGATGTCCACCTGAGCCAAAACGGCGAGGTGGTGCTCATCCACGACCACACCGTGGATCGCACCACGGATGGTCACGGTTATGTCAAGGATATGACAACCGTCGAGCTCAAAAAACTGGACGCCGGCGGTTGGTACGGGCCGGAGTTCGCGGGCCAGCGCATCCTCACCCTGGCCGAGTTGTTGACATGGGCGAAGGGCCGGGTGGGGGTGGCCATCGAGATCAAGAACGGGCCGATCTACTATCCCGGCATCGCCGAAAAGGTAGTTCGGCTGGTGCGTCAGCACGACATGACGCGCCAGGCGCTCCTGCTGAGCTTCGATCACCTGGTGCTGCGCGAGGCCAAGATGATCGCGCCGGAGATCGCGGCGGGCATCCTGTATGTGGGCCGGCTGGTAGACCCGGTGGCCGCGGCCCGTGCAGCCGGTGCAGATGCGATTCATCCCCAGTGGGCCTTCGTGACGCCTGACCTGGTGCAGGCCGCCCATGCGGCCGGGCTGGCTGTCAGCCCCTGGTGTCCGAATGATCTGCCGGCCCTGCAGCGGCTGTCCGAGATGGGGGTGGATAGCGTGGGGACCGATTACCCAGAGCTGTTCGACCAGATTTGAGCGATAAGGCAGCCTCTCATTCCCTGCCGCCGCTGACCAACGCGGCGATGGCCGGCCCGATCTGGCCGATGGGAAGCACCCGGTCAACTGCGCCCAACTCGGCCGCGACTTTGGGCATGCCATAGACCGCCGAGGTGGCCTCGTCTTGCGCCAGGGTTGGACTGCCGCGGTCGTGCATCTCCTTCAGCCCTTTGGCGCCATCCTCGCCCATGCCGGTCAGCAGCACGCCGATGGCCTCGGGGCCATAGACCCGTGCGGCCGACTCGAACAGCACGGTCGCCGAAGGCCGGACATGGCTGACCGGCGGCGCCTTGCTCAGTGCCAACACCCCGCGGCTCGAGACCTCCAGGTGCGTGTCATCGGGTGCGAAGTAGACGCAACGGCCTCGAATGCGCTCGCCATCGTCCGCCTGCTTGATCGGCAAAGGGCACTCGAGTTGGAGCCACGAGACCAATCCCGCAGTGAAGCCAATCGCCATGTGCTGGACCGCCACGATTGGCAAGGGGAAGTCGGCCGGCAGCGCCTTGAGCAGGATGTTGAGGGCTGCGGGGCCGCCGGTAGAAGCGCCGACGGCCAGCAATGACAGCCGGCGCCGCGGGGCCGACAGCGCATGGAGGCGAGCGCGTGCGACAGACGGCAGACGCCACACCTCTGGCCGGCGGCTGCTGGCGGGTTGCGGCGCAGTCGAAGACGGGCGATAGCGATGGATGACCTTAACCTCGGACATGAGCTTGACCGTCGTGATCAGTTGTTCGCGGATCAGCTGAAAGTCGCCATGATCCCCCCCGCGCGGCTTCTCGATCACCTCCAGGGCGCCGGCCCGGATGGCGTTGAAGGTGATCATCAGTTCTGCATCTTCTACGCTGGAGCTGATCACCACGATGGGGGTCGCCTGCTCCTGCATGATGCGCCGCGTGGCCTCGAAACCGTCCATGACAGGCATGCGGATGTCCATGGTGATCAGATCGGGCTTCAGAGCCAACGCCAGGCGCACTCCCTCCAGACCATTCGCAGCCATGCCCACCACCTGGATCTCAGGGTCGGATTCCAGGATGTGCCTGAGTAAGAGGCGGCTGGTGGCCGAATCTTCGACGATCAACACCCGGATCATGGTCTCGCCGCCTCGCCTCAGATCAGCCTGCGAATAGCTTCTAGCAGGCTATCCTGATCGAACGCGCCTTTTGTGATATAGGCATCGGCGCCTACCTGAACGCCGCGCTCACGATCGGCGCGCGAATCAAGCGACGTGACCAGGATCACCGGCAGATTCTTCAGCCCTGCATCGCCCCGCACCTTCGTCGTCAGCTCAAAGCCATCCAGCCGGGGCATTCTGACGTCGGATACCAGCAGGCTGAAAAGGCCAGCGGGCGCGCAGCCCTCGTTTTGGAGCGTCTGCCATGCCTCCAGCCCATCGGCGACCGTGCGCACACGATAGCCGGCGGCTTCCAGGATGTTCTTTTCGAGGGTGCGTGTGGTGATGGAGTCGTCGGCGATGAGAATGGCGACGGGTTCCGGCGATGGCTCGACTTCGGCCGGCGAAGCCAGCCGGCCGCCCGGCCCCAAGTCGCCTGCTGGCGCGCGCAGCGGGGCCCGCAGCAGACCCGGCGCATCGAGCACGATCACCACCTCGCCGGTGCCGAGGATGCTCGCGCCGGCGACATGGCGCACGCGCTGGAGGGGCTTGGGCAGGTTCTTGACCACCATCTCCTGGGCGCTGACGACCGCATCCACCTGGAAGGCGAGGCGCTTTTCAGCCGATGCCAGGACCACGGCGAATTGCTGCGGTTGCGTCCCAACCGACGCAGAGGTCCCAGACGGCTTAGCGGCGGCTTCTGGCTTCGCATCGGCGAGCCCGAGCGTCTTGGCCAGGCCCTGCAGCAAGATCGGCCGGTTCTCGGTCTCCAGATCGCCCTCTGGCAGGCGAATTACCGGCCGGCCCTCGACTGAAGCGGTTGCGTCGAGATCGAGGCGCATGATGCGAGCAACGTTGGCGATCGGCGCGGCAAAGGTCTGTCCGCCGGCCCGCACCAGCAGACAGAGGGTCGTGGCCACGGTAAGCGGCAGGTTGAGGGTGAAACGCACCCCGCGTCCCGGCCGGTTGTCTACGTCTATCAGCCCGCGCAGCCGCTCGATCTGGCTCCGCACGACATCCATCCCCACCCCGCGGCCCGAGAGACCCGTCACGCGCGCGCTGGTGGAGAAGCCGGAACAGAAGATCAACCACAACGCCTCGCGATCGCTCATCGCTTGCGCCTCTTCGAGAGTCAGATGGCCGCGCTCGATGGCTGCCGCGCGCACGCGCGCCACGTCAATGCCCGCGCCGTCGTCTTCCACCTCGATGAACACGCTATCCCCGCGCTGCGATGCGCTGAGGGTGATGGTCCCCGTCTCCGACTTGCCGGCCGCCAGCCGCGCCGCGGGCGCCTCGATGCCATGATCCAGGGCGTTGCGCAGCAGATGGGTCAGCGGATCCTTGATGTGCTCCAGCACCGAGCGATCCACCTCGGTCTCGCCGCCCTGCATCACCAGCCGCACTTCCTTGCCGAGCTCGCGTGCCAGGTCACGCACCATGCGCGGGAAAGCCTCGAAGACATTGGCGATCGGAAACATGCGCATGCGCCGGACATCGTCTTGCAGACCGGCCATAACCTGGGTCAACCGCCGGTTGTCGGTCTCTAGCCGCTGGTAGAGATCGCGCAAGCGCGCCGCGCCAAAGGCCGTGAGCGGGGCAGCCTGGCTCGCCGGCCCCCGCCGCGCGGCAGCCGGCGCACGCGCCGCGGCTTCGGCAGCCTCGACATCTTCCAGGAGCGCGGCCAGCTCAACCAGACGATGCTGGGCGCCGAGACGTGCGACCTGTAACTCGCCTATCTGCGCCATCAGCGCATCCAGCTTGCCGATCGGCACGCGCACGGTCTCGTCGGCCGCAACCGTTCCGGCAGCCGCCGGCCGGTCAGGGTGAGAGGCGGCGCGTGCCGGCTGTGCGACTGCGGGAGACGCCGGTGTCGCCGCAGGAAGAGCAGCAGCGCGGGGCGCATCGGCGGCCGGGGAAGCGGGCGGCGCGCTATGAGCGGCCACGCGGGACGCATCCGCGGCCGCAACAGCAGGGAGCGTCACTGCGGGAGAAGAAGCCGTGAGAGGCGCACCGCCGGCCGCCAGCGGAAGGGCCGTGCGAATCGGCTCGGGCTGGCTGCTGGCCGGCTGTGCGCCGGCCGCAACCGATCGCGGCGCAATAATCTGGCCGTCGCCGAGCGCCTCCAACTGCGCGGCCAGCGACGCAACATCCACCTGTGCAGGGCCGGCGCCGGCCGCCTCCTGGACAAGATCAGCGATGCCGTCCAACGCCCGATAGACCACATCGAACAGCGCCGGTGTGGGGGATGCCTGGCCGCTGCGCACGCGTCCGAAGAGGGTTTCCAGGCAGTGCGCCAGCGCGTCAATCCGCTCCTGGTTCATGGCGCGCGCCGCGCCTTTCAGGCTGTGCATCTCGCGGAAGATCTCGGCCCAAAGGCTGGCCGCCTCCTCAGGCTGGAGGCCGCGCGCTGCGCTGCCGGCCCCCTGTTCCAGGGTCAGCAGATGGGTCGTGGCAGCCTGGATGTGCTCGTGCGCCTCGTCCACAAAGGTGGCGAGCAGTTGGCGCATGAAGTCGTCGCTGAAGGTCATCTGATGGTTCCCGTCACGCTCAGACTTTGTACTGATCGGTGAGAGATCGAAGCTGGCGGGCCAGGTCGTTGAGGCCCTCGGCCGCACTCTGACTCTGCCGCGCGCCGGCCACCGACTGCACCGTCGCCTGCTGCACCTCGCGCATCGCCTGCGCGATCTGGTCCATCGCCGCACTCT
>VGOD01000024.1 GCA_016876015.1 Chloroflexota bacterium | reverse complement strand
TATCTCTATCTCTATCTCTATCTCTATCTCTATCTCTATCTCTATCTGATCATGCCCTTCTTCACCGCCGACCTCCACGTTCACACCGTTCTCTCCGCCTGTGCCGAGCCTGAGATGCTGCCGGAGTTGATCTTGGAGCGCGCAAGAGAGTTGGGTCTGGATCTGATCGCTGTCACCGATCATAACTCGGCGGAGAACGCAGCGGCGATGCTCCACGCGGCCGAAGACACAGCGATCACCGTGTGGCCCGGCATGGAAGTGCAGACCCGCGAGGAAGTTCATCTGCTGTGTCTGTTCGACCGGCTGCCGCAGGCGCTGGCCTGGCAAGCAGTAGTATACGCCAACCTGCCGCCGGGGAAGAACAAGCCAGCCGTCTTCGGCGAACAAGTGGTGCTGGCCGAGGATGGCGAGCCAATCCGCTACAATGACCGGCTATTGCAGACCTCGACTTTCCTTTCGGTTGACGAGGTCGTGACACAGGTGCAGGGGTTGGGCGGTCTATGTATTCCTGCCCATGTGGATCGACCGGTTTACAGCGTCATCGCCAACCTGGGGTTTGTCCCGCCAGAACTGGCGTTGCCCGGTGTGGAGATTTCACCTCTGATCACTGCCAGGGATGCGCGCGGCCGGTTCCCGCAGTTGGCGAGCTACGGGCTGATCGCCAACGGCGACGCGCACCGTCTGTGCGAGATGCTGCGGCGCACGACCCTCAAGCTGGCGCATCGCACCATCGCGGAGCTGGCCCTGGCGTTGGCCGGCGAGGGGGAGCGAGGCGTGTGGGTAGATGGGCTGCGGTCGGGGCCGGAGTAGCCACGAATCCCCAAACTGCGGGGACAGGTTGCACGGATTATCCGAAGATTTCCAATGAAACTGTGGGTCGAAAGCGCATATCGGGTTTGGCCGGTAGGAGATGGTACAACTGCCGACGGAGTGAGCACTGTAACAACTGAAGATCAGTTTGTAGCAGCCGTAGTCGGGGGGCAGGAGACAGGGGTCAGGAGTCACGGGCCAGGGATCAGTACGGGCATTGCGCGGCGAGTGACTGCTGAGCTGGTCTCCGGCGTCCCGATGGACGGCGTCGTGGCTGACGTGCTCGCCGCACTGCCAGCAGACGAGCACGTCGCTGCAGCTCTGCTGCGCATCGGCCGCAACGGGGGGGCGGAGTTGGCCGAGATTGATGCGCCGCCGCTGTTTGTGGCCCGCAAAGGTGAGTTTGTTCTACTCCCTGTCACCGAGGTGGAGCTCGGCGGCCGGCTGGTGCGCCGCTGCGACTTCACGGTGCAGGCCGGCGATCACTTGGCGCTGGTCAGTGAAGGCTACATTCGGGCGCGTGGCGGCGGCCGGCCGTGGAGTTGGCGCGATATCGCCCTCGCCATCCGTCGCCTGACCGCTACCGGCTGCGATGCCGAGCAGTTGGCGGGGGCGCTGGCGCGGCTGGCAGATCGCAAATCAGCAAATCAGCAAATCAGCAAATCGGAGTTTTGCCTTCTACCTTCTGCCTTCTGCCTCCTCGCGATGTTCGTCCGCCCCATGCGCACTGCCACGGTTTGGACTGGGCCGCCGGCGGATCGGGGGCGGGATCGGGAGGCGCTGGATCGGCTGCTGGCCGAGGAAGGGACGCGTATCATCTGTGGGGATACGACCGCGGAGATCGCGGCCCGATTGTTGGGCGGCAGGTTGGCGATGGAGCCGCCGCCCGCGGAGGGCTGGACGGAGGTCCCGCCGACCTCGCGCCTGGTCGGCTGCGCCGAGCGGATTGACCTGCTCACCGAGGGCGCGGTGACGCTCCGCGTGGCGCGCGAGCGGCTGGCTGAGGCGAGCCGGCCGCGCGACCTGGCGGGCCGGACGGATGGCGCTTCGCGGCTGGCGATGCGGCTGCTGACCGCGGACAAGGTGCGCTTCATCGTCGGCCTGGCGGTCAACCCCGCGCAGGTCGAACGGGACGGGACGCCGCTGCGCAAGGCCGCGGTCTCCAGCCTCGCCGAGGCGTTGCGGGCGCGAGGGAAGATTGTGAGGGTGGAGTATTTGTGAGGGGGGCCGTCCACGAATCGGACACGAATGCACGAATGGCCTGGTGTGCGATGCGTGCATCCGTGGAGATTGTTCATGGGGGGCCGTCCACGAATCGGACACGAATGCACGAATGGCCTGGTGTGCGATGCGTGCATCCGTGGAGATTGTTCATGGCGGGCCGTCCACAAATCGGACACGAATGCACGAAGGGTCTGGTGCGTCATTCGTGCATTCGTGAAAATCATTCGTGGATGGCACTTGTGGACAACCAAACAGGGTTACTGGCCAGGGACGCACAAGGAGAACTCGTTTATGCCCGGACTTGTGCGGGACGCTACCGGTAACGACTTAACCTACCGCATCATCGGCGCCGCGATGCGAGTACACAATCGTCTCGGACCTGGCTACAAAGAAGAGGTCTATGAACGCAGCCTGGCCGCTGAGTTGGCGAAAGAAGACCTGCCTGTCGAAACCCAATACCGGGTTGATGTCTACGATGTTGGCACGCTGGTAGCCGTGTTTTTTCTCGACCTGTTTGTAGCACGTACAGTTGTGGTTGAGATGAAAGCATTCTCGCACCAGCTCACACGAGATGAATTAGCGCAGGTCATCAACTACCTGAAGGCAACCGGCGCGCCTGTTGGCTTGCTGTTCAACTTTGGACGCCGGAAGTTGGAATACAAACGAATATTTCCTGGCAAGGCAGGAAATGAACCACCCGCACGACTGGGACGTGATAATGTTCGGCAGCGATTTGATATGCGTGGGTGAGGTGCCTTCCGCCAATAGAGCACGAATTGCATTACGCGCGATTCTCGATTCGTGCATTCGTGGAAACCATTCGTGGACGGCCACCTGGCTCATTCAACGCAGGAGGTAGGAGGTACCGTTCATGGAACAACCCAAAATCGGAGTCTACGTCTGTGACTGTGGCGTGAACATCGCGGCCACGGTCAATGTGCCCGCGGTCGTCAAGTTCGCCGACGGGCTGCCCAACGTGGCTGTGGCGCGAGAGTACAAATATATGTGCTCTGAACCCGGCCAGAAGATGATCAAGGAGGATATCCAAAACCTGGGCCTCAACCGCGTGGTGGTCGCGGCGTGCTCGCCCCGCATGCACGAGCCGACCTTTCAGAACGCGGTCTCGGAGGCTGGCGAGAATCCCTACCACTTCGCCATGGCCAACATCCGCGAGCACGTCTCTTGGATCTGCAAAGACGTGCCCGCGGGCACCGAGAAGGCCAAGCGCCTGATCAACGCGGCCGTCATGCGTGTGGCGCTGCAAACAGAGCTGTTCGCGCGCAAGGAGCCGGTGACGCCCGCCGCGCTGGTGGTCGGCGGCGGCATCGCGGGCATCCAGGCCGCGCTGACCGTCGCAGACGCCGGCTACAAGGTCTACCTGGTCGAGCGGGACCCGTCCATCGGCGGCCACATGGCTCAACTGGACAAAACGTTCCCCACGCTCGACTGTAGCACCTGAATTCTGGGGCCAAAAATGATGGATGCCGGTCGGCATCCCAACATTGAGCTCCTGACCTACAGCGAAGTCGAAGAGGTTGCAGGCTACGTGGGCAACTTCACCGTCAAGGTGCGCAAGAAGGCCCGCTATGTGGATCCCGAGGCGTGTACCGGCTGCGGCCTGTGCTGGCAAGAGTGTTTCACCAAACGCGTTCCGCAGCTCAAGCTCATCAAGATGGGCGAGATGAGCCTCGGCGAGAGGAGGCCAGGGGAAAGATGAACCTCGACCGTGTCAACGCGATCATTGATGTCTACGGGGCGGACCCGGCGTGCAGCCTGGCCATCCTCCAGGAGATCCAGCAGGAGAACAACTACCTGCCCAAAGATGCCCTGGAGTTGGTCTCTCAACGCTTGAGCCTGCCTCGGGGGCATGTGTATGCCCTGGCAACCTTCTACCGCACCTTCAGCCTCAAGCCCATGGGCAAGCATCGCATCAAGATCTGCCTGGGCACCGCCTGCCATGTGCACGGCGGCCCGACGATTCTGGAGACGTTCGAGCGCGCGCTGGGCATCAAGGCTGGCGAGAGCACGGCCGACGGCAACTTCTCGCTGGAGGCCTGTTCTTGCTTGGGCGCCTGCGCGCAGGCGCCTTTCGTGCAGGTGGATAATGACCCGCACAACCAGGTGACCCCCGTGCGTGTGACCGAGGTCGTTAAACAGTACGCCGCCCCTGACGGAAACGGGAAGGGGGCGTAGGGAGGATTCTACATGCCTCAACTCAAAAGTCTTGACGAACTTCGTGCGCTGCGCCAACAACTGCAACGGGACGTCCAGGCTCGCACCGCAGCGGCCACCACCATCACCGTCGGCATGGGCACCTGCGGCATCGCTGCGGGCGCACGCGAGGTGATGAGCGCGCTGCTCGATGACCTGGCCGCGCGCGGGATCAACGCCCACGTGACCACCGTCGGCTGCATCGGCATGTGCTCGAAGGAGCCGTTGGTGGATGTCAAGCGCGGGGACGACCCCAAGATCACCTACGGCAATGTCAATCCGACCATGGTGCCGCGCATCCTGGACGAGCACGTGGCCGATGGCCGCGTGGTCGAGGATTGGGTCGTCGCGCGGGTGGCGGCATAGGAGGAACCGATGGCAGATCAATACCGTGCTGACCTGCTGGTCAGTTGCCTGCACGACCGGCCGCCCGAACTGCTCGCCGCCCTCGACGCGGAGCTCGCGCACCGCGGCCTGGACAAGGAAATCCGGGTGGTGAAGGCTGGCTGCCGGGGCTGGTGCGCCCAGGGGCCGGTGCTCCACGTGCAGCCCGATGACACCTTCTACGTCGGCGTTCAGCCGGCCGATGTGCCCGAACTGGTCGAGGAGACGTTGGTCAAGGGTCGCGTAGTTGAGCGGCTGACCTTTCGCGACCCGGCCACGCGCAAGCGCGTTCACCGTTACGCCGACATCCCTTCGCACCGCAAGCAGCTGCGCATCGCGTTGCGCAACTGCGGCCTGGTGAACCCTGAATCCATCGAGGAATACATCGCGCTCGGCGGCTACGAGGCGTTGGCTAAAGCCCTCAGCTCCATGACTCCCGAACAGGTGATCGCCGAAGTTAAGAAGTCAGGGTTGCGAGGCCGCGGGGGAGCGGGCTTCCCTACCGGTCGCAAGTGGGAGTCTGCCCGCCACGCCGAGGGCGAGATCAAATACGTGCTCGCCAACGGCGACGAGGGGGACCCCAACTGCTTCATGGATCGCGCGCTGATGGAAGGCGACCCCTTCAGCATCGTCGAGGGGATGACCATCGGCGCCTATGCGATCGGGGCGCATCAGGGCTATATCTACCTGCCGTTCGAATACACCCTGGCCGCGCGGTCGCTGCAGGCCGCCCTGCGCCGCGCGCGTGACTTCGGACTGCTCGGACAAGACATCCTGGGCTCGGGTTTCGATTTTAACATCACCCTGCGTCTGGGCGCGCGTTCGTTTGTCGGCGGCGAGTCCACAGCCATCATGCACGCCATCGAGGGCAAGCCTTCTGAGCCGCGCGCCAAGCACGTCCACACGACCGACAAGGGGTTGTGGGAGCGGCCGACCTGCCTGAACAACGTCAAGAGCTGGGCCATCATCCCCGAAATCATCGTCAAGGGCGGCGACTGGTTTGCCGAGATCGGCACCGAGCGCAGCAAGGGCACGCAAGTCTTCTCGCTGGCCGGCAAGATCAACGTCACCGGGCTGGTCGAGGTGCCCATGGGGACGACGATCCGCCAGCTCGTGTTCGACGTGGGCGGCGGCCTGCCCAAGAAGCGTTACTTCAAGGCGATCCAGATCGGCGGACCTTCCGGCGGCGTGCTGCCGGCTGGCCTGCTGGACACGCCGATGGATTACGAGACGCTGGCTGAGGCGGGCTCGATGATGGGCACCGGCGGCGTGGTCGTGATGGATGACCGCACCTGTGTGGTGGATGTGGCGCGCTACTTCCTGGATTTTCTCAGGGATGAGTCGTGCGGCAAATGCAGCACCTGTCGCGAGGGCATCCGCCGCATGTTGGACATCATGACCGGCATCACCAAGGGCCAGGGAAGTCTGGCCGACCTCGACCAGCTTGAACAACTGGCGAAAGTGGTGCAGGGGGTCTCGCTGTGTGGTCTGGGCAAGACGGCTGCTAATCCCGTGCTCAGCACGCTCAGATACTTCCGTGACGAATACGAAACCCACATCCGCGAAGGCCTCTGTCCGGCGGGGGTGTGTCGCTCGCTGTCTCGCTTCCACATCCTCGAGACGTGCTCTGGCTGTGGGTTGTGCGTCAAGGCGTGCCCGGAGGACGCGATCATCGGTGAGAAGAAGCAGGCGCACATGATAGATCAAGATAAGTGCCTGCGCTGCGGCGCGTGCCGCGAGGCGTGCAACCTCGACAAAATCGAGATCGTCTCTCCCCAGGCGATCGCTATGATGCCCAAACCGGCTGTCGTGGCTGTCAAGCCGGCAGCGGCGGGACGCGGCCGGTAAGGAGATCAGAGTATGATCACATTGACGATAGACGGCCAGAAAATCCAGGCCGAAGACGATCAGACGATCCTGGAAGTCTGCCGCAAGAACAGCATCTACATCCCCACGCTCTGCTCTCACCCCGTGCTGGAGCCTTACGGCGCGTGCCGTCTGTGTACGGTGGAGGTTGTCCGTCGCGGTTGGTCAAGCCTGCAGGCGGCGTGTACCCATCCAGCGTGGGACGGGCTGGAAGTGAAGACCTATTCGGACCCGGTGATGGAAGCACGCAAGGTGGTGATGGGGCTGCTGCTCTCGCGCGCGCCCAACGTGCCCGTCATCAAGCAGTTGGCGGCCGAATATGGCGTCGCTGAGCCGCCCTTCGCGGTGACCGACCCCAACGAGAAGTGTATTCTGTGCGGTCTGTGCGTGCGCGTGTGCAATGATATGGTCAAGGCGCACGTGTTGAACTTCTCGCAGCACGGTGTAGATCGCGTGGTCGGGCCGCCTTTCATGGAGAAGACGCGCGAGTGCATTGGCTGCGGCGCGTGCACTATCGTCTGTCCCACCGGCGCGATCGAGATCGTGCTGGAGCAGCAGGGGATCTACGCCGAGAAGCCGCTCGGTCCCACGTCGGCCATCTATGTGCCGTTCCTCCAGGCAGTGCCGCGCGTGCCGGTGATTGACACCGACTCGTGCATTCGCTTCCGCCAGCACGATCGTTCCAACGGCGATATCGCTGACGCCTGCGGCGCGTGCCAGATGCTGTGCGAGGCCAAGGCCATTGACTTCACCCAAGAGGACGAAGTGGTGGAGCTGAACGTCGGCGCGATCGTGGTCGCGACCGGCTTTCAGATGTGGGATACGACGAAGCTCAGCCAATATTCCTATGGCAAGTCGCCCAACATCATCACCGCGCTGGAGTTCGAGCGGCTCTCGAATGCCAGCGGCCCCACCGGCGGCCAGATCGTGACGGCCGATGGGGTGAAGCCGGAACGGGTGGCGATCATCCATTGCGTCGGCTCGCGCGACAAGAACGCGCACGAGTACTGCTCGCGCATCTGCTGCATGTACTCGCTCAAGCAGGCGCACCTGGTGCGCGATAAGACGAACGCCGAGGTGTACGAGTTTTACATGGACATGCGCGCGTTCGGCAAGGGCTACGAGGAGTTCTACGAGCGGGTTCAGGAAGAAGGAGTCACGATGGTGCGCGGCCGCGGGGCCGAGGTCCAGGTGCTCCCCTCGGGCAAGCTGCGCGTGACGGGCGAGGACGCCAACCTGGGCAAGCTGGTGGCGGCTGACGTGGACATGGTGGTGCTCAGTTCTGCCATCGAGTCGCCTGCCGACGCATCCAAGGTCGGCTCGCTGTTTGGCCTCAGCCGCACCCCCGATGGCTGGTTCGCCGAGGCGCATCCCAAGCTGAAGCCGGTGGAGACCAACACCGACGGCGTGTTCCTGGCCGGCTGCGCACAAGGCCCGAAGGACGTGCCTGACACGGTGGCCCACGCGGGCGCGGCTGCTTCACAGGCCCTGGCGCTGCTGAGCAGGGGCGAGGTGACGATCTCGCCGCAGGTCGCGATCGTGGATGAGAAGCTCTGCTCGGCCTGCAAGACGTGTCTGACGGTGTGCCCGTACACGGCAATCAGCTATATCATCGAGGACAACGTCGCCCGCGTCAACGAGGCGCTGTGTAAGGGGTGTGGCACCTGCGTGGCGACCTGCCCGGCGGGCGCGATCACCGGCCAGCACTTCACCGACGAGCAGATCTACGCGCAGATCGAGGGGCTGTTCCGGCTGCCAGAAAGGGTGCCGGCTTGAGATGATGTTGAGGACCGGGAGCCACGAATTACACGAATTTTCTCCTGTGCTTCTTCGTGAAATTCGTGTAATTCGTGGCTAAGGTCTGGTGCTCGACCTACTCCCACAAAGGAGTGACCCATGACCAATAACGGCAAATTCGAGCCCCGCATCGTGGGCTTTCTCTGCAACTGGTGCACCTACACCGCGGCCGACACGGCCGGCGTCTCGCGCATGGAGCAGCCGCCCAACGTGGACATCATCCGCTTCATGTGCACGGGCCGCATCGAGCCGGCCTTCGTCCTGAAGGCCTTTGCCGAGGGCGCGGATGGCGTCATCATCTCCGGCTGCCATCCGCCCGGCGACTGTCACTACACCAACGGCAACTACAAGACCTTCCGCCGGATGCCGCTGGTGGAGGCGCTGTTGCAGCAATACGGTATCGAGCCAGGGCGGTTCCACTGGGGCTGGATCTCCGGCGCGGAGGCGCCCAAGTGGGCCGAGCTGGTGCGCAGCTTCACCGAGCAGGTGCGCGGCCTGGGGCCGCTGAACTGGAAGCGGCAGTTCGCGAGCAAGGAGGACTAGACCATGCCAGGCAACGGAAAACTCAAGCTGGGCCTCTACTGGGCGGCCTCCTGCGGCGGCTGCGAGATCGCAGTCGTCGAGCTGCGCGAGAAGCTCCTCATCGTGGACCAGGTGGCCGACATCGTCTTCTGGCCCTGCGCTACCGACTTCAAGTACAAGGACGTCGAGGGGTATCCCGACGGCTACATGGATGTCTGCCTGTTCAACGGCGCCATTCGCACCAGCGAAAACGAGCACCTGGCGCACCTGCTGCGCCGGAAGTCGAAGGTGCTGGTGGCGTTCGGCTCCTGCGCCTATGAGGGCTGCATCCCCGGCCTGGCGAACCTCTTCGACCGTGAGTCCATCTTCCGCCGGGTCTACCTGGAGTCGGAGTCGGCCGACAACCCCAACAAGGTCGTGCCGCAGCAGGCCTATCACATGCCCGAGGGCGAGATCGAGATCCCCAAGTTCTACAACACGGTCAAGACCCTGGCCCAGGTGACCGACGTGGACTATTTCCTGCCCGGCTGCCCGCCGCAGGACCCGCAGATCTGGGCGGTGATCGAGGCCATCGTGTCGGGCAACCTGCCGCCCAAGGGCAGCGTGGTTGGCGCCAACGACAAGACGGTGTGCGACGAGTGCAAGCACGTGCGGGAAGAGAAGAAGATCAAGAAGTTCTACCGCTACCACGAGATCATCGCCGACTCGACCAGGTGCCTGTTCGACCAGGGGATCATCTGCGCTGGGCCGGCGACGCGCGGCGGCTGTGGCGCGCTCTGCACCAAGGTGGACATCCCCTGTCGCGGCTGCTACGGCCCGCCGCCGCACGTCCACGACCAGGGCGCCGCGCTTCTCTCGGCGGTCGCCTCCGTGGTGGACGCCGACACCGAGCAGGAGGCCCGTCGAATCGTCAGCGATATCCCGGACCCGATCGGGACCTTCTACCGCTTCAGCCTGCCCGCGTCGATGCTCCACAGAGCGAGGTTGACGTAGCCACGAATTGCACGAATTACACGAATGGAAGGAGTTCTTTGTGAAATTCGTGTAATTCGTGGCAAAAAGGAGAGGTCTCATGGCCGAGATTCTGTTCAAGGAGCTTTCGTTCGCGATTATCGGAGCTGCGATGGAGGTTCACAGAATCCTGGGACCTGGATATCTGGAAGCGGTTTACCAGGCGGCGTTAGCGCATGAATTGACCCTGCGCGGCATTCAATTTGAGCAGTTGAAGCGCCTTCCAGTCACTTACAAGGGTGTGTTAGTAGGCGACTACGAGGCTGATTGCGTAGTAGCGGGTAAGATCATCCTGGAGCTTAAGGCCATCTCTAACCTTGAACGCCAACCACGAAGCTCAGGCGCTCAACTATTTGGCCGCGACCGGACTTCGCCTGGCGCTCCTTCTCGATTTCGGCGCCCAATCCCTTCAACACAAACGCCTGATAAAGTGACGGTTCAGCCACGAATGACGCGGATTGCATAGATTATTCATTCGGTGGGTAAGAGGACTGCGTCGGGACAGACGTTCGCTCTTGACAGCGTAAGAAGAAATCAGTGAAATCCGTGTAATCCGTGGCAGAAGAGGAGAAACCTATGCAGAAGATCAGCATTGATCCGATAACTCGCCTGGAAGGTCATGGGCGAATAGACATCTTTCTCAACGACGTGGGCGACGTGGCGAACGCGTATCTGGTGATCCCGGAGCTGCGCGGCTTCGAGAAGTTCGCGGAGGGCCGTCGCGTGGAGGAGATGAACGACATCACCCCGCGCATCTGCGGCGTCTGCCCCGAGGCGCACCACATGGCCGCCACCAAGGCGGCCGATGCCGTCTACCACGTGGACCCACCGCCGACGGCCAAGAAGCTGCGCGAGCTCTTCTACTCCGCGTTCTACGTCGCCGATCACACCGTCCACTTCTACATCCTGGCCGCGCCCGATTTCGTCTTGGGGCCGGATGCGCCGCCGGCCGAGCGCAATATCCTCGGCCTGATCCACAAGGTCGGCGTGGAGACCGGCACGGCGGTGATCCAGGCGCGCGGCAAGGCGATGGACATCGTCGGCGCGCTGGGCGGCCGCAAGGTGCACCCCACCTTCGGCGTGCCTGGCGGCGTGGCCAAGAAGATCACTGAGGAGGAACGCGCCGGGTTCGAGAAGACCGCGCGTGAGCTGGTGGACTTCGGCCTGTTCAGCATCCAGCTCTTCAAGGATGTAGTGCTGAAGAACCAGGGCTACGTGGACCTGATCCTGTCGGAGGCCTTCACCCTGCCCACCTACTACATGGGCATGGTGGACGCCAACAACAAGACCAACTTCTATGACGGCAAGGTGCGCGTCGTCGGGCCAGATGGCAAAGAGCTGCTGAAGTACAGCCCGAACGAGTACCTGGATGTCGTGGCCGAACGGGTCGAGCCGTGGACCTATCTCAAATTCCCCTATCTGAAGAAGGTCGGCTGGAAGGGACTTGTCCCCGGCAAAGAAAGCGGCGTCTACCAGGCCACCCCGTTGTCGCGGCTCAACGCGGCCGACGGCATGGCCACCCCGCGCGCGCAGGAGGCCTACGAGGAGTTCTACGCCACCCTGGGCGGCAAGCCGGTGCACCACACCCTGGCGACGCATTGGGCGCGGCTGGTGGAGCTGCTCTACGCGGCCGAGCGGCTGCTGGAGCTGTGCACCGACCCCGACATCACCAACCCCCACGTCCGCAACCTGCCGACTGAGAAGCCGACCGAAGGGGTGGGCATCGTTGAGGCCCCGCGCGGCACGCTCACGCACCACTACGTCACCGACGAGCGCGGCATCGTCAAGAAGGCCAACCTGATCGTCGGCACGACGAACAACTACGCGCCCATCGCCATCTCGGTCAAGCAGGCGGCGCAGGCCGTGATCCAAAAGGGCGTGGTGACAGAAGGGATCCTGAACCGCGTGGAAATGGCCTTCCGGTCGTATGATCCGTGCTTCGGCTGCGCCACGCACACCCTCCCCGGCCAGATGCCGCTGGAGGTGCGGATTTTCGACGCAGAGGGGAAGATCAGGGATGTGTTGAAGCGCGGGTAGGAGCTCGCCTTTTCAGTCATTGCGAGGCCCGCCGTTGGGGCCGATACTTGCACCTGCACACACCGACAGGTGCAGTGCAGGTGAGCAATCCCATCCAGGCGAGGGAGATTGTTTCGCTCCGTCCGACAATCCTTCGACTCCGCTGCGCTTCGCTCAGGACGTCGGACTCCGCTCGGAGCCAAAGGCCCCCTTTAGGGCAATGACGATGTGCTCAACAGCAACTCGGCCCAGGCTACCAGGTTCGCGAATCTCGGCGGTCTGGGCCGTGTTGACTTTAAGACGCGGGCATCGTAGAATACCTGCACACTGGTCATGTACTTGTAGCCGACTGCCGCCTATTCACATCCGAGGTATTGGGACAATGAGCGGAAACGGACGACACTTGCTGGGACGATACATCGTGGCCGACCCGGCGATCTGCCATGGGAAACCGACCTTTCGCGGCACGCGGATCATGGTTTGGCAGGTGCTAGACATGCTCGCTGAGGGTTTGGCCTGGGAGACGATCATCGAAGAATGCCACAACAGCATCGGTAAAGACGCGATTGCCGAAGCCATCAAGCTGTCAGGTCAGGCATTCATCATGCACGCGGACGAGTTCGCGCTGGAGCCTGTGGCCGCATGAACATCCTGGACGAGAACGTCCTCGAAAGTCAGCGGCAATTGCTCGGCCGCTGGCGCGTGCCGGTGCGTCAAATCGGCCATGATGTGGGCAGAAAGGGGATGGCCGACGCGGAGATCATCCCCTTTTTGTTGACCCTCTCTCGTGCGACTTTCTTTACCATGGATTGGGACTACTATCGGCAAAAGCTGGTACACGCGGAGTATTGTCTCGTGTTCTTGGATGTCAGTCGCACTGAGGCCGCCGCCTTCATCCGGCGGTTGCTCCATCATTCCGAATTCGATACAAGTCTCAAGCGCATGGGGCACGTGATACGCGTATCGGCGATGGGTCTGGTGACCTGGCAACTTCGCGTCGAGCGAGAAGCTCGATTTGATTGGGTTGGCTGACATTGATGAAAGAACATTTCCCTCCAGAGTGGAACCAAGAACGAGTGGCTCGAGTTTTGGCGCACTACGAAAGTCAGACCGACGAGGAAGCTCTGACTGAGGACGAAGCTGCTTTCAGGGGTGGAAAGCGAACTGCGCCGAAGCCGAAGGCAGAAAACGACGTCAAAGAGGGCCATCATGAACGAGCGCAGATACATGGTAGGCAGCCGGCTCAGCCTGGGCGCAGTTGTCGCAGGAGCGGCCCTGATCGCGTTAGGCGCCGCGATTCTCTGGACCATGGCCGCCGGGGCTGACGTTGGCTCATCGCCGCAGGCGCCGGCGCTTACCCACGGCGAGATCAGCGGCGCGGTGTCCTACGTCGGCGCAGTGACCGGCGCGCACTTGATCTGGGTGGGCGCGTTCACCACGACGCTGGGCGGGCCGCCGGTTGCGGCCATACAGATGAACGGCCCCGGTCCGTACACGCTGACGGTCGAGGCAGGCACGTACCACGTCTACGCGGGCATGGACGCCGACGACTCCGGCGGTGATCCCGACCCAAGTGTGGACCCGATCGGCGGCTATGGCGGCAACCCCGTCACCGTGGCCGCGGGCGCGACGGTTGGCGGCGTAGACATCGCGCTGCGCGATCCTGGCGTTGGCGCCGGCAGTATCAGCGGCCGGGTCAGCTACACCGGGCAGGTCACGCTCACCCACAACGTCGTCGTGATCGTCATTCGGCCAGGGGAGCAGCAGCCGGCCTACGCCGCGGTCATCTTCGGCGCCGGGCCCTATACGGTGTCGAACGTGGCGGATGGCATCTACGCGGTTGCCGCGTTCATGGATCTGGGCGACGACATGGGGCCGCCGCAGCCGGACGAGCCGTTTGCGTGGTACGATCCGAACGGCGACGGTCAGCCCGATTTCGTGACCGTGGTCGGGGGAAGCGCGGTAGGCGGAATCAACATCGCTTTGCACGATCCGGTCGCGCCCGCCACCGGCAGCATCGCCGGGCAGGTCAGCTATGCCGGCCGGATCACGGGCACGCACACCATCATCGTCTTCGTCGCCCGCCAGGGGGAGCAAGGCCCGCCGGCCTACCATGCGATCCTTGCCGGTCCTGGGGCGTACACTGTGACCAACGTCGCCGCCGGCGACTACATGGTGGGCGCATACATGGATCTGGATGGCGACATGGCCGCGCCGGAACCTGATGAGCCGTTGGCCTTCTACGACGCGAACGCCGATCGCCAGCCCGACCCCGTGACCGTGCACGGCGATCCTGTGACGGGGATAGACATCGCGTTGAGCGATCCGATCCGGCGCTATCTGCCGCTGACGCTGAGGAAATCGTGATCCTTGCGTCACCCACCGGCCCAGGCTACCGGTTCACGAACTACAGTGGTCTGGCCGCGTGCTTTGCGCGTTACACTCTCTTTGGGCGTTTGACACTTAGCGCGTTGCGCTATAGAATGATGCCGTGATCAAGTCCTTTGGGAACGAAGAAACTCGTCTGATCTACAGGCTCCGGCGCTCGCGCAAGCTGCCATCAGGCATTCAGCAAGTTGCGCTGCGCAAGCTGCGCATGATCAACAACGCGACATCGCTGAATGATCTGCGCGTGCCGCCCGCAAATCGCCTTGAGAAGCTGATCGGTGATCGAGCGGGGCAGTACAGCGTGCGCATCAATGACCAGTGGCGGGTCTGTTTTCGATGGGAAGACAGTGATGCGTATGAGGTGGAGATTGCGGACTATCATTAATCAGGAGAGTGGGACAATGGCCGAAGAGAGGTTGAAGCCAGTACACCCCGGTGAGGTGCTGCTAGAGGAATTTCTGAAGCCACTGGGGCTAAGCCAGAACCGGCTGGCGCTGGCGATCGGCGTGGACACGCGGCGTATCAACGAGATCGTGCTGGAACAGCGGAGTATCACAGCCGACACCGCCCTGCGGCTGGCGCGCTTCTTTGACGTGTCGCCGCGTTTCTGGTTGGGGTTGCAGGCGGAGTATGACCTGGATGTAGCTGCCGAAGCGCTGGAACCTCGCCTGGAGAATGAGATCCGGCCGTATGCGCTGGCGGCTGCATGTGGGCCCCGATAGGTGCTTTGGGCCAACGAATCTGAAAAGAAGTATCCTTTCTGAATGAGGAGGATCCCATGCCAGTACGTAGACCCCATCCCTGGTGGAAATGCGCGGAATGCGGCTACACCTTCCAGGCCAAGCCGCCTCCGCCGGAAACCTGTCCAAGCTGCCAGCAGAAGTGCGTCTTTGTGGACGTCACCTGTTACGCGCCCGAGTGTGGACCGGGGACGCCCGATCCACAACTGATGAACACGCCGGTGAGCCAGCGCGTGAACGAGCCAGTGAAGAGGTAGGTGAAAACCCTCGTTCTCGGCCTCGGCAACCCCATCCTGACCGACGACGGTATCGGCATTCATGTCGTCCGGCAAGTCGCCGCGCAGTGCGCACGCAATGATGTGACCTGCGTCGAGGCAAGCGTGGGCGGGGTGCGCCTGTTGGAGACGATCGCGGGCTATGACCGTCTGATCCTGGTTGACGCCGCCGGCGTACACGACGCCGCGGCAGGGCAGGTCTCTCGCCTGCGCGTGAAGGACGTGCAAGCATCTCTGCACGCCGGTTCCACCCACGACCTTTCCTTCGGCGGCGCGCTGGCCTTTGGTCGCAGCCTGGGTCTGAAGCTGCCGGAGGACCACGACATCACCGTGATAGCGATCGCGGTGGAGGATGTGCTGACCTTCGGCGAGGCGCCCACCCCTGCTGTGGCGGCGGCTCTGCCGCACGCGGTAGAGGCTGTACTGTCCGAACTTGCCCGTATGGCCCCGTAGAAGGGCGGAGGGCCTGTCAGGAGGGCACGATGCAGGCCGTTGTGTCATTGCTTGATGATCACTATTACCGGTTGACTGAAGCTCTTTGGCGAGAGCTGGAAACGCAGTTTGGCGTGTGCGGCGTCTACTCAACGCCTCACCCTCATTTTTCATACCACGTCGCTCGCAGCTATGACCGTGATGCGCTCGCATCGCGACTTGATCGCTTCGTCCGCGCCGCCTCCCCCTTCCAGGTCAGAACGACCGGGTTGGGCATCTTCACAGGGACGTCGCCCGTGCTCTACATTCCCATCGTGCGCGACCTGGCGTTGAGCCAGTTCCATCAAGCGTTGTGGTCAGAGCTCGCGGCTTGCGCCTCTGGCAGCCTGGCTTACTATGGTCCGGAGCAGTGGCTTCCTCACATCACGATCGGGGTTGGCGACATCCACCACGATCTTCTCGCGGCAGTTGTCCGCCTGTTGAGCGAGCGAGACTTCCGCTGGACGATCACGATTGATAACCTGGCTTTCGTCGAGGAAGATGCTGTGCAAGGGCAACGTCTGGCGTTCAAGCTTGCCTTCGGAGGAGGCTGATGACGGATCAGATCTACTGCGATGGCCGGCACTATGACCGTCTCTTTGCCGACTACGGCGGCGACCTCCCGTTCCTGCTGGCGCAGGCGCAACGCGCGCGGCCCGACGACACACTGCTCGAGCTGGCGTGCGGCACGGGCCGGGTCGCCATCCCGCTGGCCAGGGCCGGGCTGAAGGTCACGGGCATTGACCTGTCCGCCGGTATGCTCAGCGAGGCTCGCCGCAAGGCTGCTGCGGAGGGCGTCTCGGCGACCTGGATCGAGGCCGACATGCGCGCGTTCGATCTGGCCGCGACCTTCTCGACTATCATTCTCGTCGCCAACGGGCTGTGTCATCTGCTGACCATCGCGGATTTCGAGGCCTGCGCCGCCTGCGTCAGGAAGCATCTGGCGCTCGATGGCCGGTTCATCATTGACGTGTTCGTACCCCATTTCGGCATCCTGACTCGTGATCCTACCGCGCGCTTCCCCATGTCGGCGCCGTATGATGATCCAGATGGCCGAGGCCAGGTCGTCATGACGCATAGCAACGTCTACGATGCGACGACGCAGATCAATCACATCACGACTTATACCGCCTGGCCAACCGGCGAGGAGGTCGTTGGCGAGGTGGATATGCGAATGTTCTTTCCACAGGAGCTGGATGCTCTGCTGAAGTACAACGGCCTGCCCGTGGCGTGGAAGTTCAGCGACTACCAGGCCGCGCCGTTTGGCCCTGGCGCGACGAGGCAGTTGACTGTCTGCAGAACCGCCCAGCGCTGAACACTCGCCGGTGCGATGGTGAGAGGAAGACACTCGATGCCAGAAGCGGCTTTGCAGGATTTCTATCCCGACGATTTGGCTCGCTGTTACGGCTGCGGTCGCCTGAACGCGCACGGCCTACACATTCAGAGCCGTTGGAATGGCGATGAGACCGTGGCGTTCTTCACGCCGCAGCCCTATCACACCGCCGTTCCGGGCTATGTCTACGGCGGCCTGATCGCCTCGTTGATTGACTGTCACGGCACAGGCACCGCGGCCGGGGCCGGTTATCGCGCAGAGGGTCGCGAGCCCGGCTCGGAGCCGGCGCTGCGCTACGTGACGGCCGCGCTCAAGGTGGACTATCTGCGGCCTACGCCGTTGGGCGTTGAGCTAGAGGTGCGGGGCCGCGTGCGCGAGGTGAAGGGTCGCAAGGTCGTGGTGGAAGCCTGGGTGTTGGCCGGCGACCAGGTGTGTGCGCGGGGGGAAGTGATCGCCGTGCGGTTGCCGCCAGGGATGGCGCTCGGAGACAAGGCCTGACGTGCAGACGTTCGGCAGACATACATCCCGGCCAGAAGAGGAGAAGCATGAAACTGCGCGAAGTGCTCCAGATAATCGAGGGACAGGTCATCTCGAAGGACATTGACCTGGAGGAGGAGGTCACTTGCGGCGGCGGCGCCGACCTGATGAGCGACGTCCTGGCGTTCGCCCAGGAAGGCATGTTGCTGATGACCGGGCTGACGAACCCCCAGGTAGTGCGCACGGCTGAGATGGCTGGCACAGGGGCTATCGTATTCGTGCGCGCCAAGATTCCCCCGCCGGAGACGATCGCCCTGGCCGCACACAAGAAGGTCCCTTTGTTAGGCTCCAAGTACACCATGTTCGAGGCGTGCGGCCGGCTGTACGTTGCTGGCCTGGCGCCCCACGTCCTGTTCGAGCTCACCCTGCGCCGGTGGTACGACGCGTTCGGGGGAAGGGAGTAGCGGATGGAGCCGCCATCCCACAACAAGGACAAAGAGATCACCAAGCTCCAAGAGCTGGCCTACGAGCTGAAGGTCGAAGATGCGATGACCCCCAAGGTCATCACCGTTCCCGTCAATGCCACGATGGCCGAGTTCCGCGAGATACTGCGCGCCAACCGCATCTCAGGCACGCCCGTGGTCGAGGATGGCAAGATGGTGGGCATCATCAGCATCGAGGATCTCATCAAGGCGTTGGCCGCGGGTGAGCTGGGCGTTACGGTGAGCGACCGGATGCACACCAAACCGGTGACTTTGTACGCCGACGAGCCGTTGGTGCACGCGGTGAGCAAGTTCAGCGACCTCAGATTCGGCCGCTTTCCCGTGATCAACCGCGAAGGCAAGCTGGCCGGCATCATCACCCAGGGCGACATCGTGCGCGCGATGCTCAAACGCCTGGAGGTGAGCTACCGCGAAGAAGAGATCCATCGCTACCGCGCCAGCCACATTTTCCAGGACATCGTGGCCGATGAGGTGGCGCTGGTCTTCGGCTATCGAGTGGCCGCGCGCGACTTTGCGCGCGCAGGCGAGGCCTCCAGCGGTCTGAAACGGACCCTGGGCCGCCTGGGCATCCCGCCGCCCATCATCCGCCGCGTGGCTGTGGCCACCTACGAAGCCGAGATCAATGTGGTGGTCTACACCGATGGCGGCGAGATCGTCGCCGAAGTGCGCCCCGATCGCATCAAGATCGAGGTGATGGACAAAGGCCCCGGCATCCCCGATGTGGAGCTGGCCATGCAGCCAGGCTACTCCACCGCGCCCGATTGGGTGCGCGAGATGGGTTTTGGCGCGGGCATGGGTCTGCCCAACATCAAGGCGTGCGCTGACAAGATGGACCTGCAATCCACGGTCGGCGTGGGCACGCATCTGACGATCATCATTTACCTGAACCGAACTCCTCGCTGACCGGCGCTCAGGCCGCGGCGGGCAACGTCAGGCAGATGCGTGCGCCGCCGCGGACCCCGCGCTCGATCCAGCAGCAGCCCCCGGCCGTCCAGACGTGATTGGCGACGATGGCCAGCCCCATGCCCATGCCGGGCGTCTGCCCCGTTTGCCAACGATCAATCTGATAGAAGGGCAGCCACACCTGGTCCTGTAATTCCGGCGGAATGCCGGGGCCATCGTCCTCCACCTCCAGGCGCACACCGCCCGCTGCATCATCGCAGCCGACGATCTGCACCTGCGGCTTCTGTTGAGGATGATTCTTGCGGGCGTTGTCCAGCAGTTGGCGCAAGATCAGCTCCAGGGTCGTCAGATCGAGGCGCGGCAGGCCGGTCGCTGCATAGCACAACGTGCAGTGATCGGCCGACAGGCCGGCTTCGTGGCAAGCGCGCTGCACAGCCGCTGCGATCTCCTCGACGTTCTGAGGGCCGCAGTCAGACCTGCTGGCGCCCCCGCTGATCTGCATTGCCGTGCTCAGCAGTTGTTCGGTATCCAGCGCAAAGCGATCCACGGCGTTGAGGTCCACGGGAGAAAGGTAGACCTCGCCGGCTGCCAGTTTCATAGTTTCCTGGAAGTAAGGCCGATCGGCCTTGTTCTGCAGTTGGTCAGGGGAAATCAGTCGGGCCTGTTGGCCGTCCCAATCCACGCGCACCAGCTCGTTGCCATTTTCGTCCAGACACATGAGTAGAAAATGACCGAGATGCGCGAACAATCATACCACAAAACGCCGACAAAAGGCCAAATGACAACAGACCCGTTCCGACTAAACACTCAATTGTGCCGCATCTGTTGACAGCAAGCGTGATACATGCTACAATGAGACATCTTCTCAACAGGTCTGCGACGCAATCCGCTCGCACTATTCTGCAAAGGAGGCGCCTCATGAGGACTGTCAAAGAGCTCTTGCAGCGTAAGGGGTACGAGATCCATGCCGTTTCGCTAGACGCCACCGTGTTCGACGCCTTGACGTTGATGGCTGCGAAGAATGTGGGGGCTTTGTTGGTGCTCGACGGACAGACGCTGGTAGGTGTGATTTCGGAACGCGACTACGCCCGCAAGGTCATCTTGCACGGCAAGTCATCCAAGGAAACGCCCGTCCGCGAGATCATGACCTCGCGCGTGGTGCACGTCAACCCCGAGACGCCTGTCGAGGCGTGCATGGCGCTGATGACCGACAAACACGTGCGGCATCTGCCGGTGATGGATGACGGCGCCTTGATCGGCGTGATCTCGATCGGGGATGTCGTCAACGCCATCATCTCCAATCAGCAATTCGCGATTGATCAACTGAAAGCCTTCCATGAGTACGATCCCCGCGATCGGTAGCCTGGCGCGGCGGGCTGCCTGGCGCGCCGGTCCGGAGCCCAGACGCGATCAGACCTTCGAGATCCAGGACAGCTCGAAGGTCTGATTGGCGCGGTTTTATCACTCCGATGGCCGCCGCTTCTCTGCAACTCGCACTCCCACTGGCGTCAGGCGCAAGGTGTCCAGCCTGGCGACTCCACTGAGCTGTTGCGCGAGGAATGCGACGATGAAATCCTGGGTTTGCGCTGACGCTGGCCTGGCCATCAAACGGGTTTTCCTCGATGAGCCGGACGCGCCTCTGGCGCGGGCGCTTTGGGTCGAATGGCGAGCGCAAAAGCTGGATGAGACCGCCTGATCTCCACGTACGTGCATCCGAGATGGCGCGGCGTCTGAATCATCCGGCAGCCTACGATGCTCACTACCTGGCGTTGGCCGAGATGTACACATGCCCATTCTGGACCGCGGATGAGCGACTATTCAACGCAGTGCATGAGGCGCTGAATTGGGTACATTGGCTGGGCGACTATCGGCATTGAGAGGCGTCGTGTCTACGCGGCAGGTGTAACCATCCCGCCGATTGCATCGCCGGCTGCTCTGTGCTAGAATTCCTCCCGACATTCCACTCGCTGACGAGGCGTCTCATGCGACCCAAGATTGACGATACCTGGTTCGGCAGCATCACCGTCGAGGGCCGACGCTACGAGCACGACATCATCATCCGGCTCTCCGGCAAGGTGCGCAAGCGCCGCAAGACCCTTTCTAAGGCGGTCTATGGTACGTCGCACAAGATCAGTCTGGCCGAAATCCAGGAGCTGTATCGCAAGAAGGCCGAGCGGATCATCATCGGCGCGGGCCACGAAGGCAAGATCGAGCTCTCCGCGGAGGCGGCGGCGTTCCTCGCCAAACACGATTGCCAGGTGGACCTGTGGAAAACGCCAGAAGCGATTCGCGAATGGAATGAGGCCGAAGGAAAAGTGCTGGGGCTGTTCCACGTGACGTGTTAGTCGCCCCGCACGGTCACTCCACGCGTTCGTCCCTGGCCCACATCTCTTCCACGATCTTCACTGCATCCTCGACCAAACGCGGACAGAAAGACTTGAACAGCCCCTGTTCCCGCGCGGCTTCCATCCCGGCGGCCGTGCCGATGTCGTGGCCGAGCAATCCCGGACAGGTGATGGCGCCGTGGCGCGCCTGGAACTGCTCCAGGAACTCCCTGGCGCGGCTATAGGCGCGTTCCTTGGTCGTCTTGTCTTCCCCGCGCGTTGCGCCATCCTTCAGCCCCAGCGCCATCAGCGCGCCCGACGCCGCGCCGCAGGTTCCCCCGGTGCGTCCCATCCCGCCGCCGAAGGCCGCGGCGATCTTCAAGGCCAGATCGCGGTCGAGCCCGAAATCGGGCGCGAAGGCGACCAGCACCGCCTGCGCGCACGAAAAGCCCTCTTGAAAATGAGATAGTGCGAGATCAGCGTGGTTCATAGTCGAAGTCATACTCGTCGAAGTCAGATACCGGCCGGTAGCCGATGCGCTGATAGATGCTGTTCGAGATCGGGTTCGCCAGATCGGTGAAAAGCACGCAGAACTGCCAGCCGGCGTCCAGGAGATGCTGGCTGAGCGCCGCCACGAGCGCGCTGGCATAGCCGCGATTCCGGCGCTCTGGCGGCGTGTAGACCAGGCTGACCGCCATGCCGTGCGCGGTCGGTCGCGCCTTGCCCGCCATCGAAACCGGTCCGCCATCATCCCACAGGTAGAGTTCGCGGTTTGCGATGCGTGGGCCGGCGCTTGCGCGCGCATCCTCACCCGTGCCCGTCACTCCAAGCTCGCGCCAGAAGCAGAATGACCACTCGCTGGCCAGCTCGCCGTCGGTCTCCATGGCCAGCCGCATGAAGCCGGCCGGCTTCGGGGGCGGCGTGACGGCGCGCAGCTCATACACCCGTTCGTGCCGGCTCAGGCGAAAGGGTCGGCCGGTGGCTGCACGCCACAACTCGGCGAATGCTCGCGCGGTCGCGGCCAGACCGACCACCCCAGGCACGCGCCAGCCGTCGGCGCATAGATCGTGCAGGATCAGGCGCAGCGGGGCCGGCTCATCGCGTCGCGCGCTGTAGATGATGACCCGATGCGGCGGGGTCATCACCGCGGCAGCCGCCAACCCGTTCGCGTCCTCTACGGTAGCGAGATAGGGCGGCGCGGCCGTGCGGCCTGGCTGATCCCTGAGACGCGTGCTGACCCCGAGGATCAGGTTGTTCTCGGCCTCGGCGCGTTCCAGGTCAGCCTGGCTGCGGGCCAGAAAGGTGTTGGGGGTCAGGTGGCGGGTCAGGTGCATGGCCTATGAAACCTCGGCTCAATTCTAGCAGAGATGGCGACATCGTGCAATTCGGCGAGCAGCAAACTCCTGGGGCGACCGGGCCAAAAAGCCTATTGTCAGGGCCGCAGCGCTGTGCTACCTTATGGAAGGGGGCCTCTGCTCCTGGCTTCACTCGCGCCGCGGCTGTCTGCCGCGTGATTCGCCCGATTTCGTCTGGAGAGGCGTAATGGCTGTTCGCACGTCCTTTGTCCGATCATCTCCGCCGGCGCTGCGCTGGCTCACCGTGCTGGCGGCCGCGCTGTTGGCCCTGGCCCCGATTCCTCGGCTGTCCGGTCCGGCGAGCGCCGCGCCGCTGGCCAACGAAGGCATCCTCACTCCAGGATCGCACACCGAGCTGCACGCGGCGGCTGATCAAGTCGTCTCGACTTCCGGCGATGACGATAACTGGTCCGCTGCTTTCACCGCGGCCAATAGCCCCAATGGACCGGTCAATGCGATCGCGATCAGCGGGACCGTCGTGTACGTCGGCGGGTCGTTCAGCGCGGTGGCCGGCGTGAGTGCCAACAATGTCGCCCGCTGGAACGGCAGCGCCTGGTCCGCGGTGGGCGGCCCCCCGACGAACGGCGTGGACGGAACCGTCTATGCGATCGCTGTCGCCGCGGATGGCGGCATTTATGTCGGCGGCGCCTTTGGCCAGGCCGGAGCCGCCAGCGCCAATAACATCGCCCGCTGGAACGGCAGCGCCTGGTCCGCCCTGGGCGCTGGCGCGAACAACGGCGTCAACGACACAGTCAACGCGATCGCCGTTCACGGCAGCGATGTCTACGTCGGCGGCTATTTCTCGGCCGCAGGCGGCGATGCCAGCATCAGCCACATCGCGCGTTGGAACGGCAGCGCCTGGAGCGCCGTTGGCGGCGGCGTCAACTCCTATGTCTTCGCGGCGGCGGCCGATGCCAGCGGCCGGGTCTATGTGGGCGGCGATTTCGACATGGCCGGCGGCGCAGCGGCCAATCGCATCGGCCGCTGGAGCGAAGGGAGCGGCTGGGAGGCGCTGGGCGACGGCTTCAATGGCCGCGTCAAGACTATCGCCATTCACGCGACCGCGGTATATGCCGGCGGCGAGTTCAGCGAGACGGCCGGCGGTTCGCCCATCGGCGTCAACCGCATCGCGGTGTGGGATGGCGCCGGCTGGTCCGCGCTCGGTCAGGGGGTTGACAATCACGTGCGAGCGATCGCGGTCAGCGCGGATGGCAGGCTCGTCTATGCGGGGGGCAGCTTCATCCAGGCTACCGATGCCGGGGGCGCATCCAAGACCGTCAACCGGATCGCGCTGTGGGACAACGACGCGAGCGCCTGGGCGACGCTCGGCAGCGGCGTCGGCGGCCTGTCTGGCAGCCGGGTGAACGCGCTGGCGATCGGCAGCCTGTTCGTCGGCGGGTACTTCACGCAAGCAGGCGGCAAGAGCTCATACTACTTCGCACAGTGGTCGCAGGCGAGCGGCTTGACAACCGTGACCGATCTGCGCATCAGCAGATCCGGCAATGATGCGGTGTTGACCTGGTCCCCCGCGGCCGGCCCGGTCCACCACTACGAAATCCATCGCGATGCGGCGCCCTACTTCAGCCCGACGACGCCCCTCACGACGACCGTGACCGCGGGATATAGCGATGTCAACGTGATGCCGCAGGTCGCCAGTCACTACTACGCCGTGCGCGCGGCCGACGCCGGCGGGCAAACCTCCGGCATCTCCAACCGGGTCGGCAAGTTCACCTTCACTCTCACGCCCGGTCAGTGAGGATTCTCACGCCAGGCGGCCGAGTGCCTCTGCCATCCGATCGAGCGCCTCTCGGATGTTCTCCAGCGAGCTGGCGAAGCAGAGCCGCAGGTAGCCCTCGCCATATTTGCCGAAGGCGGTGCCCGGCAGCAGCGCCACCCCGCCCTCCTCCAACAGGTAGTTGGCCAGCCACGTCGAGGGCCTGCCAAAAGCCGTGATGTTGGGGAAGACATAGAACGCGCCTTGTGGATAGCGGCAACGCACCCCTGGAATCGCATTCAGGCCGGCCACCAACAGATCGCGGCGACGCTGGTATTCGGCTACGACGGCCTCCACCTGGTCTTGGGGGCCGCGTAACGCAGCCAGGCCCGCGTGTTGGGTGAAGTCGGCCGTGCTGCCGACCGAGTGGGTCAGGAGCAGCTCGACCCGTTCGGCCAGCGGCTCTGGCATGATGCCGAACCCCAGCCGCCAGCCCGTCATCGCGTAGGTCTTGGAGAAGCCGTCGCAGATGATCGTCCGCTCGGCCATGCCGGGCAGGGCCGCGATGCTGGGTACGGCGCAGCCGTCGTAGGCCAGCCGGGTGTAGATCTCATCCGAGAGCACCCAAATGTCGCGTCGCCGCGCCACATCGGCGATGTGTTCGAGGGCCGCCAACGGCATGACGCCGCCCGTGGGGTTGCTGGGCGAGTTGAGGATGATGAGCCTGGTGCGGTCGCTGACGAGGCGGTCGAACGCGTCGAGATCGAAGGAGAAGTCGCTCTCCTCCAGCAGCGGCGCGGGCAGCGCCACGCCCCCCGCGACGCCGATCATCGCCTCGTAGGTGGGAAAGCCCGGATCGGGATAGATCACCTCATCGCCGGGCCGCACCAGCGCCAGGGTCGGAAAGAAGAGCGCGGGTTTGGCGCCCGGCCCGACGACCACCTGCGAAGGCCGGATGGTCATGCCGCGTTGCCGGCCAGCCTGCTCGGCGATGGCCTGGCGCAGGCCCAGGATGCCGGCGGCTGCGGTGTAGCGGGTGCGGCCGTCGCGCAGCGCCTGGATGCCGGCCTCGACGATGTTGGCGAAGGTCGGCGCGTCCGGCTGCCCGATCTCCAGGTGGATGATCTTGCGGCCTGTGGCTTCGAGCGCCTGGGCGCGGGCTAACATGTGGTAGGCGCCTTCGGGCGCCAGATGCGACACGCGGTCGGCAAAAGCCATGGCGGTCCTCCTCACACCGTCAGTGATGTAGTGCAAGATGGCATCTTGCGCTACATCACTGACCATTGCGCCACTACCCGTGGCCAGAAACAACACAAGCTCCCGCGTCGAATGACACAGGAGCTTGGCTCCCAGATTCCCGTTGACTGGCAGGCGGTCTGCGGTCGAACGCCGCCCTTGCAACGGGAAGACGTATTTTCTCGATTTGCACAGGCGCGGCCTTGCGGTCGCCCACCCGGGCAGATGCAAGCCGACGTCCCTGCCCTCAGGCAGCCGCGATCAACGACTTGGCCAGGCGAACCGCCGAGCTGGCATCGGGCGCATAGCCGTCCGCGCTGATCTGCCTGGCGAAGTTGTCGGTCACCGGCGCGCCGCCAATCATGACCTTGACTCGGTCGCGCACACCGGCGGATTCTAGCGCCTTCACCGTGTTGCCCATCGAAGGCATTGTCGTGGTCAACAAGGCCGACATGCCGACTACCTGCGGCTTGTGCTCCAACACCGCGGAGACGAACTTCTCTGGCGTGACGTCGGTGCCCAGGTCAACGACCTCGAACCCTGAGCCTTCCAGCATCATGGCCACCAGGTTCTTGCCGATATCGTGTAGATCGCCCTTCACCGTGCCCACGATTACCTTGCCCGCTGGCGTGGCGTCGGCTGCCGTGAGATTGGGTTTGAGCACAGCGAGCCCCGTCTTCATGGCGCGCGCCGAGACGAGCATTTCGGGCACGAAGTACTCGTTTGCTTCGAACAAGCGGCCCACCTCGCCCATGGCCGCGATGAGTCCTTCCCTCAAAATGGACTCTGGCTTGACGCCGCCAGCCAATGCAGCCTTCACACCTGCCTCCGCGCCGCGGGCGTCTCCGTCCAACACTGCCTGGTAGATTGTCTCCAGATGCTCCACCCTAAACCTCCTGTGTGACTGTCGCCAGACCCGACGACGATTCGTCGGCGCTGGCACGGGGAATATGGCTATTGTACCACAATCTAAGCTCAGCCTGCCTGTACGTCCATGACCTTAATCAGGCTGAGCCTATTTCTCCAGAATGTGGGCCAGTTGGAGCAGGTCCACATCGAGCGGTTTTCGCCGGCCGACTACCTGGGACAGCGGTGTGACTGCGATCTCGCTCTTGATCCAGCCTATGAGAACGCCGTGTTCGCCGGCTGCCAGGCGCTCGACCGCGGCCGCGCCCAGTCGCGTGGCCAACAACCGATCGAAGGCGCTCGGCGCGCCGCCGCGCTGGACGTGACCCAGGATGGTCACGCGTAGATCAAAGCCCAACTCAGCATGCGCCTGGAAGTAGGCTGCCAGCCCTGCGGCGTTGTATCGGGCGCCCTCCGCGACCACAATGATCGCATGCGGCTTGCCGCGTTCGTAGGCCACGCGAATGCTGTCGGCGATCTCTTGGGGATCGGTCTCCACTTCGGGAACCGCTATCGCTTCGGCGCCGCCCGCGATGCCGGCCATGAGGGCCAGGTAGCCGCACTCGCGGCCCATCACTTCGATCAGGAACGCACGCTGGTGCGACGACGCCGTGACCTTCAGCCGGTCAACTGCTTCCAGCACGACGTTCAGCGCGGTGTCCACCCCGATGGTGATGTCGGAGCCGACCAAGTCGTTGTCAATGGTGGAGGCGACGCCGATGACCGGGAAACCCATCTGTGAGAAGGCCGCCGCGCCGCCCTGCGAGCCGTTGCCGCCGATGACGACCAAGGCCTGAATGTCGCGACGAGCTAACACGGCCAGCGCCTTGCGCCGGCCCTCTTCGGTGCGGAATTCTGGGCAGCGCGCGCTGCCCAGAATCGTGCCCCCGTGTCCCATGATGCCGCCCACATCGCGGCGACTCAGGGGCGCCATGTCGTCGGCGATCAGGCCGGTGTAACCGTGATTGACGCCGAAGACCTCCCATCCTCGTTCGATGCCGGTGCGAACCACTGCGCGCAGCGCCGCGTTCATGCCCGGCGCGTCGCCGCCGCTGGTCAGAACCGCGATGCGTCTGATCATTCTGCCATCCTCCATCTCACCCTGAATGACGCGGCTGGTTTGTCCTGAAAATAGGACGCCCACTGCCTTGGTTTCGAGGCTGTGCGAAGCCTCCTTAGGATCAGCCGATTTCTGCCGCCGACCACCAAACCGGCTAAAGCCTCGAATCCAGCCACCTGTTGTTCATGGGTCGTGGCGCCGGCCGCGATTGATCTTTTCAGGATGGTTTGTCCACGGCCGGTCGCAGATCGCGCACGTTCAATTGCAGCTTGCGGTCGCCGCCGAACTCATTCGCCTCCAGCGTATAGGCCAGGTCAATGCGATGCGGCAATTGGCCGAACCAGCCGCCCAGCCCAAAGGCGATCGCATCCCATTCCTGGCCATCGTGCGGATCGCGCACGACCAGCTTGAGATGCCGCCGGTCCGCGCCTACCGCGCGCTGCGTCACCACCTCGACTGCCAGGCTGGCCAGCACAGGCTGCGGATTGGCATAGCCGCACGGCTCGAGCTGTTGGAGCAGAGCATGAACCGCCAAATCGAGCTCGTTCAGCTCCGTCACCGCGTCCACTTCCAGGGTTGGCAGCAGGTCTTGGCCGGCCAACTGCTCCGCGGCGATCTCTTCCAGCCGCGCTTGCAGCGCCGGCAGGCGCTCGTTGCGCGCCGTGAAGCCCGCCGCCATCGCATGGCCGCCGTGACGCTTGAGCAGGTCTCGGCACCGATCCAGCGCCGCGGTCACGTCGAACTCGGCGATGCTGCGGGCCGATCCATGCGTTTCCTCGGGGCCTATCTGGGCAATGAAGACTGGCCGGTAGAACTCCTCGGCAAGCCTGCCGGCCACCAGCCCGACGATGCCAGGGTTGAACTCCGCATCAGCCGCCAGGTATAGGTGGCGCGGCCGGCTATCCGCGGCGATGCGACGCCTGGCCAGCGCGGTCAGCGTCTGGGTTTCCTCCTGCCGCCGGCGATTGAGGTGGCCGAGCTCCTCAGCCAGACTGCGGGCGAACAGCGCGTCGGGAGTGGTCAGCAGTTTGTAGCTTGTCTCGGCGGTCTTGAGACGACCCGCGGCGTTGAGGCGCGGCCCCAGGATGAAGCCGATGGCCATGGCGTTGACGCGGCCCGGCAGCAGCCTGGCTTCTTCGAGCATCGCCTGGATCCCTGGGCGGCGAGGCTGGTTTAGCTCAGCCAGCCCACGCTGCACCAGGCTGCGGTTCTCGCCCAACAGCGGGGCCAGGTCGGCGACCGTGCCGAGCGCCACCAAGTCGAGCAGATCGCTTTCGGTCAGTGTCACGGCCGCGGCCGAGATCGGCTCTGCGCGCTCGGCGAGCAGCAGGGCCTGGGCCAGCTTGAACGCCACCCCTACCCCCGCCAGCTCTTTTCCGGGATACGGATCGCCAGCGCGCTTGGGGTTGATCACCGCCAGCGCGGGCGGTAACTGCTGCACGCCGCGCTCATCCTGGTAGATCGAATGGTGATCGGTGATGATCACATCCATGCCCAGGCTTTGAGCGTGGGCTGTCTCTTCCGGCGAGCGGATGCCGCAGTCCACGGTGATCAACAGTCGTGCGCCTTGCGCCGCGATCCGGTCCAGCGTGTCTTTGTGGAGGCCGTAGCCCTCATCCACTCGGTGGGGGATGTAGTGGCTGACCTGGCCGCCGAACGCTTGGAGCGTCTGGACCAGGAGCGCAGTGGCGGTCACGCCGTCCGCGTCGAAGTCGCCATAGACTACGATCGGCTCTTGGGCCCGGATGGCGGCCCGTATCCGATCCACCGCCTTCGAGACGCCCAGCATCCGAAACGGATCATGGAAGCGCCCGCGTCCCTCCAGGAATGCCCTGACATCCTCTGGAGCTGTCACTCCGCGATTGTAGAGGGCCTGCGCCAGGATGTGGTTGAGGTGTGAGAAACGCGCGCGAAAGCCAGCAGGCATTGGCGGCGCGATATCCCAGCGTTTCGGTGTGGGCGACATGCAACCTCGCCCCGATCAGGCCCAGCCCTGCTGCTTCACGAAGTCGCTGATCACCGGGATGACGACCTCTTTGCCGTTGTACGCTTGCAGGCCCCAGTAGATCAAGACGATCCAGAGAAGCAAGCCGATCACGGGCAGGAAGCAGTTGACCAGGGGAATCACCGCGATCACGGCCAGGATCACGATGGCTGCCAGGCCCGCCACGAGCGCCTGCATGTTGTGCAGCTTGATGAAAGGCCGATCTTTCTTGTCCTGCATCAACAGGATGATGATGGGGACGACCGGAGACAAGACATAAGCCAGCAAGGCCCACAACTTGTCATCGCTGGTCACGTCGCCGCTCGGTGGGGATGCCGGAGGGGGAGCCGAGGGATTCGGTTGCTCGACCGGCGCGTTCTCGTCTGACATGGGTTTCTCCTTTGCAGAATCGGGTTTACGATGCGACGGTGCGATTATAGTGCAGGAGGGCGAAGGCTGTCAAACGTCCGGCGCGACAGGCAGCGTCACAAACACCGTTGTGCCGATGCCTTCCTCGCTCTCGATCGTGATCTCGCCGCCGTGCAGCTCGGCGATCCGCTTTGCGATCGCCAGGCCCAGCCCCTGGCCGCCGATGCGGCGGACGGCGGGCAGGTCGGCGCGAGAAAACTGGCTGAAGATGTGCGCCAACTCGCTTTCGGGGATGCCGACGCCGTGGTCGGCCACGCTGATCTGCACCGTTCTCGCCTCGGAACGCTCGGCCTTCACCAGCACCTCGGCCCCGCGCGGGCTGAATTTCAGGGCGTTATCCACCAGATTGCCCAGCATCTGTTCCAGTCGTTTGCGGTCCGCGCGCAGCCGCGGCAGGTCCTCGGCGCACTCGCCATAGATGTCCACCTGGGCCGCGTCCGACCGTTGCGCGAACGATTCCAGGCAGTCCCGCAGGAGGCCTTCGAGCGTCACTTCTTCCACCTGCAATTGGCGCTGGTCGAGGGCCTGCAACGCCAGAAACCCATCAACGAGGCGCGTCAGTTGGCTTGCGTTGCGCAAGATGCCATCCGTCAGAACGCGCGCCTCGGGGTCTGCCGCGGCCGCCGTCCCCCGGCGCAGCTTATCGGTTTGCGTCGCGATGGCTGCCAACGGCGTCTGCAGCTCGCCGAACACGTCCTTGAGCATCTTGTCTCTGGAGCGCAGCGTCTCGTCGGCGTGCGTATAGGCGCTGCGTAGCTGCTCGGCTTGCTGACTCAAATGCGCCGCCAATCCCGCATTCTGATCGGCGAGCTGCTTCTGTTGGGCTTCCGTGCGCAATGTGCGATCCAGCGTGATGAAGACGGCGATGGCCGGCAGCGCCACCAACAGCAGACCCCAGGGGTAGTCTTCTACGATGAGCGCGGTCATCAAGCCGATGCTGAACATCACGCTGTGTTCCAGCAGGGCTGGCGACATCGAGTCCAGCCACACGCTGGCGATGCGGACGTGGGTGTGCAGTCCGACGATGCCCGCCACGATGCCCGTGTTGAGGAGGTACATCGCCAGCGCGGCCGCCAGCAAACCCAGCCAGGATGCCAGGCCGGCCGGCTGCCAGGGGGTGGTGGTAAAGGCGTTGAGCGCCAGCGCGCTAACGCCGACGTAGAGCTGCGTCTGCCCCAGGTTGAAGAGGCGTTCAGTCAGCCTGCGCCCGCGGCGGATGCCGCCCAGCACCCGTCCGAGAGTGGCGATGATCAACACCTGGGCCGGGCTGAAGATCAGCAATCCTGCGAAGAAGGCGATGGTATCTACGTGGACGTTGGTGCCGCGCGCAAAGGCCAGGCCGTAACGATCGCTCAGCGTTGCCAGGACGATGAAGCCGATCAGCAGTAACCACGTCATCAGATCGCCGCCGATCGGGTAGCGTGTCAGGCAAAAGACCGTGATGCCCAGACCCAGGGCCGCGATAGAGAGAAGATAAGCCAGTACTGGACGGGGAAGTTGTTCCACGCTTGACCTCGGCGCTGCGTATATCGTGCAGGCGCATGTGCGCCTGGCCCATTATACAACAAGGCGAAGGTCTGGGGAACCTTCGCCTTGTCAGAGACACTCACTCAAGCGTGTAAGGCCGATCGGGTTGCTCTCGATAGCCATCCCTCCCTTCTGAAGCACACCCCCGCTGGCGAGGGGAGCCGACCTACCAGCTCCACTCCGCTGTGCCGCTGCCGTTCTCGAACTCGTATACCCCCAACCTGTCGCCCCGATACTTCACTTCGAGCCTGACGGGGAAGCCGGCCGCTACCTGCGCGGTGATCTGATTCGCGCCGCCTTCATAAAGATTGACGCTCACCGCTACCTGGCCAGGCGTAGACACGACTCGCGAACCCGCCGGCGCCCAAACGTCCAGGGTAACGCCAACATCCTTGTATTGCTCTGGAACCAATACCAACAGATGCGCCACACCGCCGCCGTCCGGCAGTTTGATGTTCGGATCCGATAGGCACCAGGTGAAGCCAGCCGAAGCCACTGCGGCTGTCGCCAGCGCCAGCACTCCCACCAGGACAATCACGACCAGAAACCTCTTCATACGCACCTCCCTTGTGTGTGAGACACAGCCCATGATTGCTATCAGCGTCCCCAGTATCGCTCGTTTCTCCCCTGAATGCAATAGTCTTTGGGTACTATCTCCAAAGCGCGTTTGTCTGCCGGGCCTGGCCTGTGCTAGAATAGGGCGGCGATGAATGGACTTGACCTGGCGTTTCTGGCGCGCGCGCAGAACGCTGACGGCGGTTGGGGCTACGGGGCCGGCGAGTCCTCGACGGTCGAAGCCACGGCCGCGGTCGTGCTGGCCCTGGCGCGACACAATCCCGCGGCCGCTGTCAGGCAGCGCGGCCTGGCCTGGCTGGCTGCGGCCCAACATGCAGACGGCGGCTGGGGTCTGGCGCGTGACGATCCTGAGAGCGGCTGGACCACCGCCTGGGGCGTGTTGGCCTTGATGCGTACAGACGCCGCCCGCGTGTCTGAGGCCGGCTATGCGGCGGCCGTGCAGCGCGGCGTGGCCTGGCTGATGGCGGTGAAGGCGCTCCGGGTCGTGGACGATAGGCTGCAAAACGAGATGCGGCAGAAGCTGGCGGTTGATCCGACCTTGAGCGGTTGGCCGTGGCGACCCGGCGAGGCGACCTGGATCGAGCCGACGGCCCTGGCGATGCTCGCGCTGAGCGCCGCGGAGACGACGGCCGCAGCCGCAGCCCGATTGGACGAGGCCAGCCGCTATCTGCAGGATCGGCGTTGTCGAGGCGGCGGATGGAATTTCGGCAACCCGGTCATGCTGGGCGGCGATCTGCCTCCGCGCAGCCATCCTACGGCGTGGGCGCTCCTGGCTTTGCAGCGCGTCTCGCCGCAGGCGATCCGTGACGCCGATCTCCAGATTCTGCGCGACGAGATGCACCGCGATGGCGGCGCGCTCGCCCTGGCGTGGGGCCTGTTGGCGCTGGCCGCGGTGGGCAACGACGACCCGGCCGCCGCCGAACGCTTGCGCGCCATGCAGCGTTCCGATGGGAGTTGGAACGCCAACCCCTACCATACCGCCATCGCCGCGCTCACCCGGCCCGCAGCCGTCGCCGCCCGCGGCCATCTTCCTATCGGCTCTCGACTTCTGACTCCTGACACCTGACGCCTGATGCCTGTCTCCTGCCCATGACCAAACCCACCTTTCGCCTGAGCCGTCGCACCTTCCTGCGCCTGGCTGCGTTCGCTGGCCTGGGGGTCGCGGCCGCAGCCTATGAGCGCGTGGCCCGCCGGATCGGCTATGTCAACTATCTGCGCTGGCTTGTGCGCGGCCAGACGCAGCGGTTGACCGGCCGGCCGGCGGTCGTCGCGTTGGGCCAATGCCCCACCTATGGCGATGACGTGTCAGGCGTTCTGCGCGAGCTCTGGCGCAGCGCGGCGATGCCCGATGTGGCTGGGAAACGCGTGCTGGTCAAGCCCAATCTGATTGATGTGATCGAGGGTCATCCGACGACCACTGCGGCCCCGGTGTTGGCTGCGGTGCTGGATCTGCTGCAAGAGCTAGGCGCGGGTGAGGTGGTGGTGGGAGATGGGCCTGGCTTCCGCCGCGAGGCATGGCCCGCGGTCGAAGCGGCCGGCTGGGCGGCCGAGCTGGCGCGACGCAAAATCCGCTTTGTGGATCTGAACTATGATGACCCACGACCTGTTCCGATTCGTGATGGCTGGTTCGCCAACCAGAAGACGATCTGGCTGCCGCGGCACGTGCGCGAGGCTGAGCTGATCGTCTCGGTGCCCAAGCTCAAGACGCATCACTGGGCCGGCGTCTCGCTCAGCCTGAAGAACCTCTTCGGCATCGTGCCGGGCGCGCGCTACGGCTGGCCCAAGAACATGTTGCACATCAACAGTCTGCCGCTGAGCATCCTGGGCCTCTATCAGCTCGTCCGGCCGATGGCCGCAGTGGTGGATGGCATCGTGGGAATGGAGGGGGACGGGCCGCTGTTTGGCCCCGCGGTCTCCCACGGACTGCTGGCGGTCGGCGCGGACCCCGTGGCGGTGGATGCGACCTGCACCCAACTGATGGGGCTGCCCGTGGAGCGGGTTGGCTATCTGTGGCTGGCCGGCTGGGCCGGCGTGGGGCAGATCGAGCGCATCGAGACGCGTGGCGAGTCACGCGAACGGCTGTTCAAGCAGTATGAGGCGCCGCCGGCTGGTTTGACCTGATAACCCAGCGCCAGGCCAGGCCGAGCGCGATCAGCAGGGTCGGCGCGCTGATCTGCACCGCGACCGGCAGCCAGCGCAACTGCGCATGGGTCAGCGGCCCGCTGACGAAGGAAGCGATCCAAATCGCAACGAACAGGATCTTCCAGCGATCCCTTTGGGCGGGCGCTTCCTGCCAGAGCGTCACGGCCGGGATCAGCAGCAGCGTCCAGTCGTAGATCATCGCGTGCGGCGTCGCCCACAGCGTCAGTCCGATCGCGGCTGCGTAGAGCAGGGCTGGCCGCCCGCGCTGCCTGCGCCAAAACACCACGAAGCCTACTACGCCCGCGATAGCGAACGACCAGTGCAGCACGTCGGCCCACCGAGCCGCGGCGGGCAGCAGCAGCCGCCAAAAACCCCAGACGGTGTGCAGATTCCACAGCGGGAACTCCTGCCAGGCCGGGAGATTCGGCAGCACCGTGCGCGCAAACTCCCAGTAGGCCCGGCTGGCCTCTGGCATCCCCAAAACAGAGAGTGCGAACAGCGCTCCTCCGCCGGCCGCCAGGCCCAGCAGCGCGGTCAGCGCGGGTCGGCGGGGGAGTGTCCTGAAAATCGCCGGAGCGTGCCGCAAGATGCCATCTTGCGCTACGTTTTCATCCGCACTGGCGCCTGGCGCCTGGTGGGGGGCAATCGCCTCCAGCAGCCACAGCAGACCCACCCCCAGCAGCAGTTGCGGCTTGTAGAGCAGCAGGCTGGCGACCAGGCCGGCTGGCCAGGAATGCCCGCGGCGCCACAGCCGCCAGGTCAGGCTCAACAGCATCAGGCTCAACAGGCTGTTCTGCCCGTAGCTGATCGTCGCGAAGACCGGGAACCAGGTCAGCGACCACAGGAGGACCCGCCGCGGCTGCGCCGCGCCAAGCAATCGCAAGCTGAGCCACAGCCCCAGCAGGCCGAGCAGGCTCCAAACCGCAAAGCTCGGCACGTAGGGCAGCAGCGAAAGTGGGGCAAAGACCCAGGCGAAGAACGGAGGGGTGATGAAGCCGTAGTAGACTTTGAGCCGGGGGCCGATGACCGTTTGCTGAAGCTGGCTCTGATAGGCCACGTCGTAGAGCCGCTCGCTTTCTCCCAGCCGCACGGTGAGGCCGGCCGCGTAGAATTCCAGGTAGTCGGTACCGATCACCTGGCCGGCCAGGTCCACGTTGCCCGACCCCAACGAGACGCTGATCAGCCAACCGATCCAGAGTGTGGCGCCAGCGATCCAGGCATAGCCGAGACGTTTGGGGCCGAGGAAACGGGCCAGCCGTTGTGCTGCGTCAGCCATGGCGCGGCCCTGGCCTATGGCTCGCTGCGCAGCAGAAGGGCGCTGTGCGCGTCCTCATATACGACTTTCCAGGCGTTCGATGCCTTCGCCGCCAGCGTGAGCATCCGTTGTCGCTCCTTGTTCGCCAGGATCGCATTGACGTTATGCCTGGCCAGCGCCGCCTCCCACCCGAACTGGCCATCGCTCACCAGAAAGTACTCGCGCCACATCGCACTCGGATAGACCTCGATGCGCGTGTCAATGAACACCGGCACGCGCGGGCACGCCCAAATCAGATAGCTGCCATAGCCCATGTCGTTGAAGACGCGGATGTCGTCGTCGAGCGCGCATAGCCGTTCTGTCGCGGCGATCGGCGTTTCGGCCAGGGCGATGTAGCTGCGCCAGTGGGGAGGGAACGGCATGGCCAGCCGCAGCCACGGCAGGCTGGCGAACGCCAGCAGGAGTAACAGGCCCAGAACCGCGTAGTTGAGCGCAGGTTTGTCGCGCTGGCCGGCCGGGCCCGCTGTCCTGAAAATGGCCCACCGCTCTGGTCTCGAGGCTGTGCGAAGCCTCCTTGTAGGCTCAGCCGGTTTCTGCCGCCGACCACCAAACTGGCTAAAGCCTCTATTCCAGCCCACCTGTTTTTCGCTCGCCGTCCCACCGGGAGGCTGCGCACCCTGGCCTGCGTAGCGCAGCCAGCCTGTCCTGGCCGACAGGCCAGGGGGCAGGCTGGCGCCGGCCGCGGCATCGGCAACTGCAGAGTCGTCCTGATGCGGAGGACGCGCCGCTGCCTGGGAGTTCGCGGCGCTTCGCGCGTCTTCAGGCGTTGTCGAACTGCCCGATCGTCTCGCTGGGGCCAACAGGAGCGCGAAGGCCGGGGCGGCGACCATGCCGAACCACGGCTCGGCGCGTCGTGTGTAGAGGCTGAGGCTGGCGAAGATGACCAGCGCCACGGGGAGATAGGCCGGCATCGCGGGCCGGCGGATGTAGGCGAGCGCCAGGAGCAGGATGACGACGACCAGGAAGATCTGGCCGTCGAGCGTGCGCACGCTCAGCGGCATCCATTCCAGCACGAAGTCCTGCACCGCGCGGCTTTGCCCCAGCCCCAGGATGTAGCGCACGCTGCCGAGCAGACCGAATGGCGTCAGGACCAACGCCAGCGCCGATACCGTCGCCGCGGCCAGCGCCTGGGCGGTCGCCGCAGCCACACGGCGCGCGCCAGCGAGGTCTTCGACCAGTCGCGTCACGACATAGATGCCGACCAGGAGCGCGCCGAACATGAAGCCGCCGTGTAGATTCGCCCACAGAGCGAAGACCGGCGGCAAGACCCACATCGCCCAGCCGCGTCCGGTCCGATGCGTTTCCAGGGCCCACACCACCGCGCCGAACAGCAGGAACGAGGCGGTCTGCGGTCGCACGTTCCAGTTGAACACACTCACCGCGGCTGCCAGCAGCGTCGCCAGGCTGGCCGGCCGGCTCTGGCCATCGGCCGCCCGCAGGGCAGCCAGCATCACCAGCGTGTAGCCGGCCGTCACTGCCAGCGCGTGAACGAAGATCACCAGGGGCAAGCCGCTCAAGAGACCCAGACTCGCTTTGGGCCGGTAGAGGGCGTAGAGGATGACCTGCGCCAACCAGGCCTGGTCGGTCCAGGGCTGGCCCCCGCGGGTGAAGCTGAAGGGATCAACCGCGGGGATCGCGCCGCTCTCGGCGACGATCTGACCCGCGGCCAGGTGCCACCAGAAGTCGTAGGGCCGCACCAGGGAGAGATCGAGGATGATCAGCAAGCCCAAAACCGGCAGGCAGAGCCAGAGATCTTCTAGCGTCAAGCGGCCGCGCACGCAGCGCCGGAGCCGCGCTATGGTATTACCCCTCACATGAGTCCCTTCGGACGCGGGAGATCATGCCTCGGCGAAGACAAAGCGATCGCCGACCTGCACCCCGCATCGGTCCGCCTGGCCGGCCGGCAGCTCGAGCACGCGACGGCCGCGGCGCACTGTCGGTCCGATGCGCCACGGCGCCAGGCGCGGCGCGATGCGCAGCACGACGTTGTCCCCATCCAGGTAGATGGCGTCAATCGGATAGGTCATGAAAAACATGTGGATGCTGTTGCACGGCTCCAGCAGCAGCCCTTCGCCGGGCTGCAGGGGCGGGGTTCCCAACAGGCCGGCCAGCCTGGCCCAGAAGGTTTTGGCCATGCGCCCCCTGGTCACAACCTCGCTCCCGCGGTCAAGGTCTATTGCTCGCATCGGTTGTCCTGAAGTGACAAGGTGACAGGGGGACTTGCATCGGCTCCTGCACAGGTCACCAGTGCCGCGGCTGGCGTCCGCCTCTGGCGCTCGGCGCGAAGATGTCGGCCGGCAGCGCCGCGCCGGCGGCCTCCAGCCGCTCCGAGAACTTTGGCCGCACGCCGGTCGGCTCCAACGCGCCGGTGATCCTGCCGTCCTTGACGCCGTACTGTTGGAAGGTGAAGATATCCTGCATGACGATCGTGTCCCCTTCCATGCCCTGGACTTCGGTGACGTAGGTGATGTGCCGGCTGCCATCGCGCAGCCGCTCCTGGTGGACGATCAGGTGCAAGGCGCTGGCGATCTGTTCGCGGATGGCGCGCAGCGGCAGGTCCATGCCGGCCATCAGCACCATCGTCTCCAGACGCCTCAGTGTATCACGCGGGCCATTGGAGTGCAAAGTCGTCAGCGACCCGTCATGGCCGGTGTTCATGGCCTGAAGCATGTCCAGCGCCTCGGCTGAGCGCACCTCGCCGACGACGATGCGGTCGGGTCGCATGCGCAGGGCGTTCACCACCAGGTTGCGGATGGTGATCTGGCCCTTGCCCTCGATGTTGGCTGGCCGCGATTCCAGTCGGACCACGTGCTCTTGCCGCAGTTGCAGCTCTGCGGCATCCTCGATCGTGAGGATGCGCTCGTCGCTGGGGATGAAGCCGGAAAGCAGGTTCAGCGTCGTGGTCTTGCCGGATCCGGTGCCGCCGGAAATGATGATGTTCAGCCGGCCGAGGATGGCCGCCTTCATGAACGCCACGAACCGTTCGTCGAACGTGCCGTTGCGCATCAGGTCATTGACGCTGAGCGGGATCTTGGAGAACTTGCGGATGGTGATCGTGGGGCCGTTCAGCGCCAGCGGCGGGATGATGGCGTTGACGCGCGAACCATCGGGCAGGCGAGCGTCCACCATCGGCGAGCTCTCATCAATGCGCCGGCCTAGCGGCGAGACGATGCGCTGGATGATGCGCAGGACGTGATCGTCGTCCAGGAACTCCACGGCCGCGCGTTCGATCTTGCCCTTACGCTCGATGTACACTTCCTTGGGTCCGTTGACCATCACCTCGTTGACGGAGGGATCGCTCAGCAGCGGCTGGATTGGCCCGTAGCCCAGGATTTCGGCGATGATCTGCTCGAGCAGCTCGTCGCGCTCGGCGCGGCCGATCAGCATCTTCTCTTCGGTCAACACCTGGTTGTAGAGCGCGGTGATCTCCTGGCGCACGCGTCCCGAATCTGGCGCGTCTGACGCCAGGTTCATCGTGGCCAGCAGCCGCGTGTGCACCTTCTTGCGGATCGTCAGGTACGGCTCATCGTTCAGATTGGTGGAGCGCGCCGCGGCGCGTCCCATGCCCAACATGCCCTCCGGCGGCTTGGTCGGCGGGGCTGGTTCTGCCCGCCTGGGGGGCGGTGATACTTCGACAGCTTGTGGCGTGCGCAGAAAGATGGACATCTCACTTTCCTCAAAAGGGCGATGGCTCGAATTGCGCTTGCATTGTACGTGCGAAGGGCTGCTGTGACCATAGGTCTTTGGACCTACTGCGGGTCTTGAGTGTGGCGATGTACAGAGATCGCGAGGCCGACGTTGAAATTATGGGCTATTGGTCCTATTGAAAATGCCCGGAGGCTGTTGTATTCTGCGGGCAGATGAACGAAGTGCAGTCAGCAACCAACGCCCGCACGGGCTTCCGTGCAAACAACCCACCCACCACCCAAACTCAATAGGAGGATTTCGCAATGTTGTCTCAACTGATGGCCTGGATGAATCGTGAGGAAGGTCAGGGCATGGCGGAGTATGGCCTGATCATCGCCCTGGTCGC
>VGOD01000023.1 GCA_016876015.1 Chloroflexota bacterium | reverse complement strand
CCGGCGACAAGAATTCTCGGCCACGGATTACACGGATTTCACGGAGGAAAGGGCCAATCTGTGTAATCCGTGCCATCCGTGGCCAATCGTCCTGTTTGGTTCCGGCTTGTCCGGGTTGGGGTATAGCGCAAAAGTGTCGGTCATTGCCCATAGGGGGCCTGCGGCTCCGAGGGGCGCTGTTTGCCCCGAAGCCATCTCCTGCTTTGAGCAGGCGCGAGACTGCTTTGCTCCGTGCCTCGCATCCACACACTACGCTCCTCGCAGTGACAAAGTCACCGATAGTTCTGCGCTATACCCGAGTTCGTTCAATGCCGTGATTTGTGATAGAATGGGGGCTGTCCGCGCAGGGGCGCGGCGCCCCCATTCTGTTCTAAGGAGGAGATCATGGCGCAATCGAGGTGTGCAGATTGTCCGATCCGACGGCGGGCCGAGGCCAGGCCAAACACTCTGTTGGCCAGGCTTTGGCGCTGGCATACGGGCTGGTGCCCCGGCTGGAAGGCTTACCAGCGAGAGCTGGCGCGGCAGGCGGCGACTTCGGGAAAGTCTTGAGAACCGGAGGCTAACATGCGAGTGGGGATTGTCGGCGCCGGCGTCATGGGCGGCATCCACGCGGCCGGCTGGCTGGCCACGCCGGCCCAGGTCGCCGGCTTCAGGGACATCGTCGAGGGCCGCGCACAGGATCGGGCCGCGCGGTTCGGCGGCCAGGTGTACGACAGCCTTACCGCGCTCGTGCGCGATGTGGATGTCGTGGACGTGTGCACGCCCACCGACGTGCACTACGAGATCGTCATGGCGGCGATCGCAGCGGGCAAACACGTAGTCTGTGAGAAGCCGCTGGCGCGCTCTGTGGAGCAGGGCCTGGAAATGATCGCCGCGAGCCGCGCCGCGGGAATCAAGCTGCTCGTCGGCCAGGTGGTGCGTTTCTTCCCGGAGTATGCGGCCGCCAAGGCGGCTGTGGATCGCGGGGTCATCGGCAAGCCGGCCGTGCTGCGTCTGGCGCGCTGCGTCTCGCAGCCCAGGAAGGCGACCGATAATTGGTTCGTGGACTTCAGGCGATCAGGCGGGGTCGTCCTCGATCTGATGGTGCACGACTTCGACTATGCGCGTTGGGTGGCCGGTGAGGTGACGACCGCCTACGCCAAGACGCTCGGCGTGGCGCGGCCCGAGGCCGCCGTAGACCATGCACTGGCCATCTTGACCCACGCCAGCGGCGCGATCACTCACGTTGAGGGATCGTGGGCCTTCCCATCCGGTTTCTACACCGCGTTCGAGCTGGCCGGCTCCGATGGTTTGCTCGTCTTCGACTCGGAGAGATCATCGCCGGTCCGCTTCCTGCGCCACCGCCGGCCAGAAGAGACCGTGCCAGAGGTGCCGCTGCCGGCGCATCCTCTGCTGGAAAGCCAATACACCACCGAGATCAAGGCCTTTTACGCGACTCTTGACCACGATGCTGCGCTGCGCGTCAGCGCGACTGACGGGCTGGCGGCCGTCCAGATCGCGCTGGCTGTCATCGAATCTGCGCAGACTGGACGGGCGATCCGCATCGAGCCGCTGCCGATAGGCGACCTGCGGTTGGGGGAGGCGCTGGCATGAAGACTGGCAACGAGACTCTACGGATTGGCATTCTCAGCTTTGCGCACATGCACGCCGAGTCCTATGGCCGGGCACTGACTGCCATGCCCGGCGTCGAACTGATGGGCATCGCGGACGATGACACGGACCGCGGCCGGGATGCGGCGCAGCGGCACGGCGTCCGCTTCTATCCCTCCTACCCGGCGCTGCTGGCCGACAAGCCGGACGGGGTGGCGATCTGCGCGGAGAACGCGCGCCACGCCGCACTGACCATCATGGCAGCCGAAGCCGGCGCGCATGTCATCTGCGAGAAGCCGCTGGCGACGACGATCGCGGACGGCCAGGCGATGCTCGCCGCCTGCCAGAGCGCAGGCGTGATCCTGATGACCGCATTCCCGATGCGCTTCAGCGCGCCTGTGGCCGAGGTCAAGGCGCTGTTGGCCAGGGGCGGCCTGGGCCGCGTTCATGCCTGCACGGCTACGAACCCGGGCCAGATGCCGGCGCGCCACCGCAGGTGGTTCGTGGACAAGGAACTGGCCGGCGGCGGCGCGGCGACCGATCACACCGTACACGTGGCCGATTTGCTGCGCTGGTATCTGGGCTGCGAAGTCGTCGAAGTCTATGCGCAGCTCAATCGCATCATCCACGCCGATGCAGTGGAGGTGGAGACCGGCGGCTTGCTGCTGCTGACCTTCGCCGATGGCGCCTTTGCCAGCATTGACTGTAGCTGGAGCCGGCCGCTGGTGCACACCACCTGGGGCGGCGTCACGCTGGAGCTGGTGGGTGAGGCCGGCGTCGTGACAGTAAACGCCTTCAAACAGACTATCACAGCGCACGGCGAGCGTTCTGGCAAAGCTTCTGCGATCTACTGGGGCTCTGACGCAGACCAGGCCATGATCGCGGAGTTCATCGCAGCTGTGCGTGAGGGGCGCCAGCCGCTCGTAACCGGCTACGACGGCTACAAGGCCATGGAGATCGCGCTGGCGGCCTATCGGTCAGCCGCGATCGGCCAGCCGGTGCGTCTGCCGTTGGGGTGAGGGTATCTCATGAAACACCTTTCCGCAATCCAGGCCGCCATCCGCGCCGAAGGGCTCGACGGCTGGCTGTTGTACGACTTTCGTGGACAAAACCCCATCGCGCAGCGCATCGTCGGGATGCCGGCCGGCCGGGGGCCCAGCCGGCGCTGGGCGTGCTTCGTGCCCGGCCAGGGCGAGCCGCGCTGGTTGGTTCATGCCATCGAGCAGGGTGGGATGCGGCCCCTGGCGCCTGAGTCCCGCAGCTACGTCTCGTGGCAGGAGTGGCGCGACGGTTTGGCCGGGCTGCTCCGTGGCGCGGCGCGCGTGGCCATGGAGGTCTCGCCGGGCTGCGCCATTCCCTACATCAGCCGGGTGGACGCCGGCACGGTCGAGCTGGTGCGCAGCCTGGGCGTGGAGGTGTTCACTTCGGCCGACCTGGTGCAGGATGCGGAGGCAGTGTGGACCCCAGAGCAACTGGCCGGCCATCGCCGCGCGGCGCAGGCGCTGATCGCCGTCAAGGATGCGACCTTTGCGCATGTGCGAGAGGGGCTGGCGACGGCCGCGGCGCTGACCGAGACGAGGGTCCAGGACTTCATGATGGCGCAGTTTGCTCGCCTGGGAATGGAGTCGGGACATCCGCCCATCGTGGCGGTCAATGCGCACGCAGCGGACCCGCACTACGTTCCGAACCGCGCGGCCGACACGCCGATCCGCCGCAGCGACTTGCTGTTGATTGACCTGTGGACGCGCGAGCCGCACGAGGACGCAATCTTCGGCGACATCACGTGGGTGGCGTTTGCCGGATCGCGGGTTCCACCGCGGCTGCAGCAGGTGTTCGACATCGTCCGTGACGCGCGCGATGCAGCCGTGGCGTTCGCGCATGGCCGGCTGGCTGCTGGCGAACCGGTCTACGGGTATGAGGTGGACGACGCGGCGCGGGGCGTGATCGCAGCGGCCGGCTTCGGTCCGCGTTTCATCCATCGCACCGGCCATTCGATCGGAACGACGGGCCACGGCAACGGCGTCAACATTGACAACCTGGAGACGCAGGACCGCCGGCGTCTGATCCCGGGTGTGGGTTTCTCGATCGAGCCGGGCATCTATCTGCCCGACGAGCAGATCGGGGTGCGCCTGGAGATAGATTGCTATGTGGCCGGCGACGGCTTGGAGATCACGACCTTGCCATTGCAGGAAGCCATCGTCTTGATCTGAAGGGAGGATCCGTTTGTCGCCCATCGCGCTCAGCGAAGTCGTCGAAGTCAGCGACGAGATCATCGCCGCGTGTTGGCGGCTGGTCCCGCAACTCTCATCGTCGAACCCGCCGCCCAGCCCCGAGGAGGTCGCCGAGATCGTCCGCTCGCCGGCGACGATCCTGTTCATCGCGCGCGATCCTGAGCTGGAGAACCAGATCGTCGGCATGTTGACGCTCGTGATCTTTCGGATCCCCACGGGCCAGCACGCGTGGATCGAAGATGTAGTGGTGGACGAGCGGGCGCGGCGCAAGGGCATCGGCGAGGCGCTCACCCGCGCGGCGATCGAGCGGGCGCGGGCGGCCGGCGCGGCGACCGTTGACCTCACCTCGCGGCCGTCGCGCGAGGCGGCCAACCGCCTGTACCAGCGGCTCGGCTTCGTCAAACGCGATACGAACGTCTACCGGTACACCCTGTAGCGACCGCGCCAGCACGTTCGCTTGAAAAGACAAAGGAGAGTTTCTACTGTGAAACGCTTGCCGAATGCTATCGTGGTGCTGGCGGCTGTCTTGGGTCTGGCTGTGACCGGATTGGCCTGCAGTCTGGGCCCGTCTCTCCAGCCGCCGGCCGATTGGACCCCTGCGGCGACGCAGACCTCTGGGGGAGCGATTCTGCCGACCCTGGTCGGCCGGCCCGAGGCCACGGCGCAGCCTGCAGCTACCGTCACCAACACCCCGCGGCCGACCGCGACCCTCCCCGCAGCCTCAGCTACTCCCACGATGGAACCGACGCGACCCTCGGCCCCTGCGGCTGCTGTCACGCAGCCAGGCTCGCCGACCCCAGACCCGCATCTGTTCATCGTGACGGAAGATGACATAGCCGCGGCGGTCGCGGCCGGGGCAGGACAGCAAGAAGGCTTGACTGTGGAGGGATTGGTCGTGCGGTTCACCGGCGGCAAGGTGCTGCTCAATGCCGAGGAGCTAAGCTATGGCCTGATCCGCATGGAGAATCTGGCCATCATGGGACGGCTGGTCGCGGTGAATGGCGTGCTGCAATTCGAGACCGAGTCCATCTCTCCGCGCAGCCTGATCACTGCATTGATCCCCACGATGATCAATCAGGCGTTCCAACGTTCTACCGCGCAATGGTACATCGAAGATGTGCGTGCGCTGGATGGCCGGCTGGAGATCAGGATCAAGTAGGGAGCATGTCTGCGTTCTTCATGCAGAACATCGTCTATGTGTTCTTCCTCTACGGCCTGGCTTTCTTTGCCATGGGGTTGGTGGTATATCTGGAGTCGGGTCGGGCGACGGAGTTCCGTTTTGCGCGCGCGTTGCGGCCGCTGGCCTTTTTCGGCTTCGTGCACGGCGGCCATGAGTGGTTCGAGATGTTCCAGATCTTCGCTGCGCATGAAACGGGGCGCTCGGCTGGGCTTGTCGAGGAAACCATACGCGTTCTCTCGCTCGCAGGTTCGTTTCTCTTTCTCCTGGCCTTCGGCGTGCGACTGCTGCCCGATGCCGAGCGGCGTCCGACATCGAGCCGCTGGCAGGTGGCGGCATTTGCGGCTTTGTGGCTGCTCGGTGTAGGGTTCATCGCGTGGCGGCTCAGGCCAGGACCTGGTGATCTGTTGGTGGCTGCTGATGTGCTGGCGCGCTATGGTCTGGGCATCCCCGGCGCGCTGCTGGCGAGTTGGGCGCTGCTGCGTGAGCGCCACGATTTCCACGCGCGGGGGATGTCGGTCTACGGCAAGGATCTGCTGTGGGCGGCGCTGGCGCTCTTCATCTACGGCGTGATCGGGCAGTTTTTTGTCCGGCCCAGCCTGGTCTTTCCGTCGCAAGTGGTCAATACCGCGCTCTTTCTGCGCACCTTTGGTATCCCGGTGCAGTTGCTGCGTAGCCTGGCTGCCACGGCAGTCGCGATCACCCTGGGCGGAGCTCTGCGCGCGTTCGAAATGGAGAGCCGCGAACGGCTGGCGCGCGCCAACAAGGCGCGCATCGAGGCGCAAACGGCCGCCCTGGATGCGCAGGAGCGGCGGGCAAACGAGGTTGAGGCCCTGAACGTCCGCCTGCAGACGACCGCGCGCGAGCTCGCGGCCATGGTCGAGCTGGCGCGCATCCTGAGCTCCACGATGGAGCTGCGCAACCTGCTGCGCTACGCATTGTACCAGGTCGTCAACAGCTTCGAGCTGTCCTGTTGCGGTCATGTGTTCCTCAAGCGCCGTGACGGTCAGCTCGAGGCCGCGGGCGAGTACCGCCGTCCCGATGCGCCAACCCCAACGACTCCCGCGGCGCTGGAGCAGGCAGTGCGACGAGCGATCGGCAGCGGTCAGATAGTGGGCGTTGAACTCGGCGGCCGGACGTCGTTGCTCGATCCCGACAACGCGTCCGAGCTCTCGGATGACTTGGCGACTGATGGGATGTTCCGCACCCTGGCGGCCCCACTATCCGCGAAGCAGGAGCTCTTCGGCGCCCTGGTGATGTCTTCACTACGAGAGGATGAGCCATTTGGTCTGAAAGATGCGGCGTTGCTGATGGCCTTTGCCCAGCAAGTAGCGACGTTCGTTGAGAATGCGCGATTATACCAGGTGGTGCAGGAGCGCGAGACGCAACTGGGACAACTCGTGCGCCAGCTCGTCAACGCCCAAGAAGGAGAACGGCAACGGATCGCCCGCGAGTTGCACGATGAGACAGGTCAGAAGCTAAGCGCGCTGGCGATGGGGCTGGCTGCCGTGGAGACGCAACTGGCCGCGGGCGACCGGTCGCGGCCAGTTATTCTGGTGCAAAACTTGCGCCAGGTGGCCGACCACGCGCTGACCGAGTTGCGCAATGTCATGGCGAACTTGCGGCCTTCGCAACTGGATGACCTCGGACTGGCGCCGGCTTTGCACTGGTATAGCCAGCAGCATGCAGTCCGCCATCCGCAAACTAACATCACCTTCACTGCCGAGCGGTTGGCGCAGCGGCTACCAGCGGAATACGAGACGGTGCTCTTCCGCGCTGCGCAAGAGACGTTGACCAACGTCGCGCGCCACGCCCAGGCCACGCAGGTGACGGTCGTGTTGTCGCAGCAGGGTGACGCCGTGCGTCTGGAGGTCGTGGACAACGGCGTGGGCTTCGACATCCAATCGCCCGCCGCGCCAGAGCATCAGGGCTGGGGGCTGATCGGCATGCGCGAGCGCGTGGCCCTGGTGGGCGGCGTGTGCACGATCGAGTCGCAGCCGGGCAAGGGCACGCGCGTCGTGATCGAGCTGCCCCAGCGGCCGAAGGACACGTAAGGCATGAGTCCGATACGCATACTGCTCGTTGACGATCATGCGGTCGTGCGCGCCGGGCTACGGATGCTGCTGGACGCGGACCCCGAGCTGACGATCGTGGGCGAGGCGCAAGATGGCGCAGAGGGGCTGCGGCTGACGCGCGAGCTCCAACCTGATGTCGTGTTGATGGATGTCTCGATGCCCGACATGAACGGCATCACAGCGACGCGGCTGATCAAAGCACAGCGTCCTGATGTGTCGGTCCTGGCCCTCACCATGCACGAGGATGACCAGTACTTCTTCGAGATGTTGGCTGCTGGCGCCTCTGGCTACGTGCCGAAGCGTGCTGCGCCCAACGATCTGGTGTTGGCCATTCATGCCGTGTACCGCGGCGGCGTGTTCCTCTTTCCGTCGGTGGCGCGGGCGCTGGTGAACGACTATTTGCAGCGTGCGGAGCATACCGGCGACGTGGGACGCAGCTTCGACGCGCTGACTGAGCGTGAGCGCGAAGTGCTCACCCTCATCGCCCAAGGCCGCACCAACCAGGAGATCGCCAAGCGGCTGGTGATCAGCGTGAAAACAGTGAATCGTCACCGCGAGAACATCATGGCCAAGCTCAACCTGCACAGCCGCGTCGAGCTGGTGCATTACGCCATCGAGAAGGGGCTGATCGAGCTTGGATGATGGCCACAGACCCGGACCACAGCCTCTGCCGCCGACCGTCTCGGCTGTGGTCCGGGTGTTTGTCTGGCATGGCGCGGTCAGGGCTTGCGTGCCATCGTCTGCGCCTGTTCCCAGGTCTGGCGCACGAAGCGTACCGCGGCCGCGACCCCAGGCCGGCCCTGCCGCGATGCTTCCTCGATGCAAATCCAACCATCCCAGCCGGCGCGCGCCAGGCGGCCGAACAACGCGCCAAAAGGCGTGACACCGGTCCCCAGCAGGACAGGTTCCAGCCGGCCGCGCACCGCGGTGTCTGAAGCGTGCACGCTGACCACCCGGCCGATGACCGCGTCGAGAAGCGCGATCGGGTCTTCGGCGAACGCGGTTGCATTGGCCAGGTCGAAATTGATCCCCAGACCGGCGTCGGCCGTCGCGGCCGCAATCTCCAGAAAGATGTCGGGCGGCTGCGAGAAGTCGGTGTAGCGCCACGCGCCTGGCTTGGCGTGATTCTCGTAGACCAGGGTCACGCCTGAAGTGCGGGTGCGCTCGCATAGCTGGCGCAGACCATCCACGGCCCAAGCGATCCCTGCCGCGCGTCCCGTTTGGGGGTGAGCCTGTCCGGCCGTCACGCGCACCAGCGCCGCGCCCAGACCGGCCGCCGCCTCGACAACCTCTTGAGCGCGTTCCAACTCAACGGCGCGCTGCGCTGGGTCAGGGTGGGTGAAGTCCGGGTAGCTGGCCAGCATGGCGATCGGCATACCTGTGGCTGCGATCGCCCGTCGCAAATCGGCAATCGCTCGTGGCGACCGATCGGGCGCAAAGAGGATGCTCAGGTCAATTGCATCCAGTTCCAGCTCCGCGGCCATCTGGGCCCAGGCTACGACCGACATCCGGCCCTCGATGATGTCGGGGAAGAACGATACGGGTAGACAGCTCAAGCGCATTGTGTTTCTCCTCTGAACCTGACTTTCTGACCTGCTGAGTATATCACGTCATCCTCTCATCTCACAGGAGTTACGCAGTGCCGTGCGGAGTAGCCACGAATTGCACGAATTTCACGAATTCAGCCGCCTGGTCAACCCATTTTCGTGTCAATTCGTGTCATTCGTGGCTGGTTTTCGGCGCCACTGCGTAAGTCCTGTCATCTCAATGATGTGGGCGGGTAGTCCGCGCGCGCTCTGGCTCGGTCCTGAAAATCGCCGCCCAACGCTCTGGTCTCGAGGCTGTGCGAACCCTCCTTTAGGATCAGCTAGGATCAGCCGGTCACTCTCGCCAACAATGTAACCAGCTGAAGCCTCCAAACCGGGACATTTTCTCACTGGCCGTGGCGCCGGCCGCGGCATGGGCAGCCGTCCTGGCATGGGCAAACTTCCCACACGAAGATGGTGCAAACACCCGATGGCTGTGTCATGCGAGAAGTGCTATCCTACATCATAGGAGGATGCCATGCAACTGATTGCTCTTGTCGTCGGCGTAACTGTACGCATCGCTTTGCCGCTCGCTCTGCTTCTCTGGGGCAGCAGCCGGTTGCTGGCGTGGGACCAGAGCCGGGTGGCGTCGAAGCCATCGTCGGTCGCCCCAGTTTCCTGATTTTGCCTGGGAGGACTTGCCATGATCATTCCTGTCGACCTTCTGGCCGTAATCGGTCTGTTTGCCGTGCGCATCGGCATTCCGTTGGCGATCACAGCCGGCCTGGTATACCTGCTCAAGCGGCTCGACAAGCGGTGGGAGGAGGAGGCGCGCGCGGAACAACGAGCCCAGGCCGCGGCGCAGCCTGGCGCTCGTCCGCCAGCCGAGCAGCCGGTCGAGCGTCCCGCGCCGCCTCTTGAGCGCAGACCGCCGGCCGGCCGCGCTCCTGCGCCGGCTCCACAGCTTCCCTGGGTTCCGCCCCCTCAACCTGCGATCCGCCCTGGGCAGCAGCCACAGCCCGGCCTGGCGGCCGCCGTGCTGCCGAGGTATTGCTGGGATGCCAAATCGTGCAGCGAGGCTGTGCGCGCCGCGTGTCCAGCGTCTCAGCGGCCGGACCTTCCTTGCTGGCAGGCGCGCCTCAAAGCCGATGGAAGCATTCCCGAGGACTGTGTGGACTGCGAGCGTTTCCGGCGTTACCCGTTGATGTGAAGGAGTCGCAACCGAATGGTTCGCAGATTGCTCATTATTGCCAGGCGTCTCGTAGAGAGCGGTTGGTTTGTCATCCTGCCTGTGGCTGTGGTCATTGGTCTGGTCCTGGTACTGAACGCAAGTACGGCAAGGGTTCGTAGTAACGACTTCAGTCGTTGTCGGCGCTGCGAAACGACTGAAGTCGTTACTACAAACCGTGGAGATACTTCAGCCCTCCCGTACTAGATCCAGCCGACGCAGAGCCTGTCCTGAGCTTGCCGAAGGATCGGCCTTGCAGTGGTGGCAGCGGTTTTCAACCGCCCGACCGTCGGGCTTGGCGTTCTAGCCACGCCAAAGGCGAAGAACGAAAGGCGCTTTGAGCAGTTCTGATCTACTGAGTCTTCAGCTCGAAGCTTACTGTGACCTTGGCGATGATGCTGATTTGGCCCGGCGCAAGCGCGCCCTCCAGCAGCGCGGGGGCGCCGGCCGCGTTTTGCATGACGTTTTGGGTCATGCTGGCCCCCCAGGAACTACCCCACCAGGCGCTGTAGCCCGACCACCAGCCGCTTTGCTCCTCACGAATCGAATGGGGCTGGCCCACCGCCTGGCCAAGCTCCTTTGCCATCGCGAGCGCCTTTTCGCGCGCGGCCCCGATCGCCAGTGCGCGAGCCGCGTCCTTGTGCCGGCGCAGCTCGGTGGTTCGGAACTGGATGCCGTGTACGTGGCTCGCGCCCTCGTCCAGCAGGTCCGAGAGCAGGCTCTCGAAGGCCGCGAGATCCTTGAGGGTGATGACAACGGTCTTGCGCACGAAGAAGCCGACGAAGTCGCGTTGCAGGTAGCTGTCGCGATAGCGCGGCTCGATGTTGATGTGATCTGTCTGGACGTTCTTGGCGGCGATGCCGTGCTTCTCGGCCGCGGCGAACAACGCCTTGACGATCTCGTCATTGGCGTTCTTCGCCAGGCGGAGCTGCCGGTCTGAGGTTTCAATGCCCAGGGTCAGGATCACCTCATCGGGGACAACGTTCACCTGGGCTTCACCGGTCACGGTGATCAGACGCGGTTCGCTGCGGCCTTGCGGCGGCGCGGTCCGCGCCGCGACCGGCGCGGTCCCCAGCGTCACCCCTAGCAGGGTCGCCAGCGCGATAGCGAGACAGCGCGTTCGGATTGACATGGTCGTTTCTCCTGGCTTGGACTGAGAAATCGCGCCACGGCCTCGGCCGGAAGCTATTGGGCGCGCCACGGCTCGAAATGTTCCAGGTTGCCGCCACCCAGGAATTCGCGCAGGATCGAATTGCCGGGGATCGGATCGGCCGCGATCGGCTCGAACCACTGGAGGAACGCCAGCAGGCGTTTGGCCTCGACGTAGCCCGGCTTGCCTGGCTCGATCTGCAGGAGCAGCGGCTCGATGTGCGGCTTGAGCGCGGCTAACTCGTACCCCAGCGCCGAGTTGAACATCACGTCGGCGTTTTCCTGGAAGGGGAAGATATTATCGCGCTCGCCCCGGTGCACGCTTTCCCAGCGGCCGATGGTCTCGGCCGCGCTGTAGCCACGTGTCCGTGCGTCGCGCACGATGCGCCGGATCAGGCGGTTATCGGTTGTGGAGACGCGATTGTAGCGGTCAATGTTGAGCTGCGTCAGCGCCGAGAGATAGATGCGAAAGATGCACGCACGGGGGATGTCGGGCACCAGCCGCGGGTTAAGCCCGTGGATTCCCTCCACCAGCAGGATCTGATCGGGGCCGAGGCGGACCGTGTGGCCAGTCTCGCGCCGGCCGGTCACGAAGTTGAACTTCGGCAGCGTCACCTCCTTGCCGGCCATCAAGTCGAGCAGGTGTCGGTTGAAGAGCGGCAGATCGAGCGCCTCCAGCACCTCGAAGTTATAGGCGCCTGTGGCATCGCGTGGGGTCTGCTCGCGGTTGACGAAGTAGCTGTCCAGCTCGATGGCGATGGGCCGCACGCCATTGGCCAGCAGTTGAACCGCCAGCCGCTTGGAGAAGGTGGTTTTGCCAGATGACGATGGCCCGGCCATCAAAACGAGTCGCAGATCGCCGTCTGCGGAGCGCCCACCCCCGGCAGGCGAGCGGCCGGGCGCGCGCCGGCTGGCGATCTGGGCCGCGATCTGGGCGATCTTCTGCTCGTGTAGGGCCTCGGCCACCAGGATGATCTCGTTGGTGCGCCCCCCGCGAATCGCTTCATTCAACGCCCCGACGTCCTGGATCCCCATCAGACGAAGCGCCTGGTCGTACTCCCGGAAGACAGCGACCAGCTTGGGATAGTCCACGACCGGCTCCAGGTCGAGACTGCTGCGCGGCGGGAAGCGGAGGATGAAGCCCGGCGGATAGTGGTGCAGCCCGAAGTGATGCAGATAGCCCGCTGAAGGTGTCATGTAGCCGTGAAAGTAGCTGCTGACCCCGCGCAGCTTGTAGAGCACCAGGTAATCCTTCTTGCGGAATGATAGCAGGCGCACGGTGGCCACGTCTCCGCGGCGGCGGAACATCTCCACGGCATCGGCCAGCGGCACGCGTTCCTTGCCGATCGGCTCGTCGGCGGCCACGATCTGGCGCATGTGGGCCTCGATGCGAGCCAGCTCTTCGGCGCTGAACGGCGGCCGGCTATGGATCTCGCAGAAATAGCCGCCGAAGGTGACGGAATGATCCACCTGCAACTCGGCTTCGGGGAAAAGCTCCTTGATGGCGACCATCAGCAGGAAGGTGAGAGAGCGGCGGTAGATGCGGCTGCCATCGCGATCGTCCATGCCCAGCGGCTTTACTTCCACGTCCCGCTCGATGTGATAGGTCAGCTCGCGCAGTTCGTGGTCAATGAGCGCGGCGACGACCGGGAAGCGCCACGCACGCTCTTGACCAACTGCATTGACATAAGCTTCCAATTGCGTGCCGACGGCTGCTTCGTACACGCGGCCGTCGTCGAAGCGCACCTGGGCCGTTGCGCGCGGGGCTGCAGGGCGAACTTGGGGATTTGGGTATTGGATTTCAGATATTGGACTCGACGGCGACACGTAACCGCACTCCCGCAGACTCATAATCAGAGCGCAAACTTATGAATGGCTCGGAGCTTCTCGTACTCGAAATTCTTGACCAGCATATTGTAGTCCAAGAAGCTCACTCTGCCTTGGATCGTGTCAAAAGCAGTAAGCCTCTGCTTGTGCTCAAACTCAGCTCGACGGCTTTCGTCTGCGACGACGATCATTCTCGCATGGAAATCCTGTAGGTCGCAGAACTTGACGAGGGACCCCTGTATGTCAGTGGAGTGTTCTACCTCGAAGAAGCTGTTTGGCATTCGCCGGTGGTTAAACCATGTCACATCCACTGTGCCGCCCCTTCTGACAAGGTCGGAATAGCTGAACGGTGGGAGCTCTTGCAGAGTTCGCATTTCGCCGCGCGGTTTGCTGATGAACTTCTTGTTCTTGTCTTGGTTGGGCACGAACGTATCAAAGCCGCGCAGGTTCCCGATTTCCACTAACAGACCTTGGTAGTAGGCATGGGTTTGCTCAATAGCCTCGGATGTCGCTTGTCCTTTGCCATCTTGGTCTATTAGCCCCAATTTAGCCTGGTACGAACGTAGCGCCCACAGTCCCGGGCGGATTTTGACAAACTCTGGACGGACTTGGACGATCCGGCGTATGGAGGCGAAGGGTGTCTTCGTTCCCCATTTACAGTCTTTGACCTTCATTGCCTCGCGATACAGGTCGGCAAGTGTGGCCTGGCCGCCAAGACGCTCAAGTGTTTGGATGACCGCTTCGTATTGCTTCATATCGTTCGCGCCTACCAGTAGAGTTCATCCGAACTGGGGTTGAATCAGCCATCTCAAACTGTCTATGCCAGCGCGCACCCGATCACCCCTGCATCATACGTCATCTTCACCTGTTCGCCCGGCTTCAGCACCAGGAAGTCGTCTCTGCCCGCGGCGGCGCCGTCGGCCCAATCCGCCTCGAGCAGCCGGCGGATGAGCACCATGTCGCCCGCCACGCGGTCGAAGGTCCAGCCGCGTCGTGCGGCCTCGCCGCGCGCTTTGGCTTCCACCTGGCTGCCGTCGCCGATGCCCAGCTCGATGTACGCAGCGCGCTTGTAGTGTTTCTGCCAGGCGCCCATCACTTCCATGAGGTAGTCCGCGTTCTCCTTGCCGAACTTGCGTACGTATTCCTCGTAGGTCTTGTTCATGCCGCTATCCGCGGCCGAGCCGAGCGACAGCGAACCGCCCTGACCATCGTCCCGCTCGATGTAGTCCTGCACATACCAGTAGGTCCCCGAGAAGTTCTCGAACTGATATTGATACGCTTCCCGGCTGCCCAGGAACAACGTGATGCAATCATGAGCGCGCGGGATCACCACAGGGATGTCGCGCGCGGTCAATCCCGCGGTCGCCTGGCCGCACAACCCGTAGCCCATCGTGATGTAGTCGTAACGGCCGCCGATGTGGGCGTCAATGCGCTCCTGCAGCCTGGCGCGCAGGTCGGCCGGTTCGTTGTGCAACCCCCGGCGGAACATCTCGATATCTACGATATGAGGCGACCGGGCCGCGGCCAGGTACACCGGCCGGGCCAGAACTTCGCAGGTGAGACATAAAAGACGCATAACCAACGACTCCAATGACAGGTTTGCGCGGCTGGGGCGCACCTCGCATTGTAGCACAGGGTCGGGAATCGGGGAAGTTATCGCCCTTCTATGATCTCCTGCTGGCGTTGGCTGAGAAGCTGGTGCAGGGCCTGTTGGTCGCGCGGGTAGCTCTTGAACAGCGGGAGCCAAAGCCCTGCCGCGAGCAGTTTCGGCGCCGGGATCAGGATCAGCAACATCAGGGTGACATCGCCGCTCAGCAGATGCACCAGCCCACCGGAGACGCTGACGGCCAACGACGACATCAGACCGATGACCATGTCGAGCGCGGCGCGGCCCGAAGCCCGCAGCTCTGGCCGCAAGACGCCCTGGGTGACGGGCCAGCGCGCGCCGGTGTCTATGCTGCTCAGGCTCAGCCCAGAGAGCAGGCCGAACAGCAGCAGGGGCGCCATCCCGTGCCGGCCCAGCGCAATGAAGCCCGCCAGCGCCGGCACACTGACGGTCAAACCGATCAACGCCATGACCAGCCGGCCCCGCCGAGGCCAGCCGATCTCCAGCCGGTCCCCCAGCCAACCGAACAGCACGTGCCCCAGCAGCGTGCTGAACATCAGGCTGGCGACCACCAGGAAGGCTGAGTCGCCCAGGCCGATTTCGTTCAGCCAGGTGAAGGACCAGCCGTACAATACGGAGACAGCGACGACGTCAGCCGCATGATGAAACAGCAGAACCCACCAACTGCGCACGCGGGCGATGGCGGGCAAATCCGCCAGGCGGAAGCGATAACGTGCGGCCGCTTCCTCGGTGAGGACCGCGTGCAGTTCTGGCTCGGCGGCCCCGCGCGGAGGGTCGTGCACCAGGAGCAGCAGCAGCCCGCTGGCGATGCTCGCCAGGCCAATGACCATGAAGCCGCTGCGCCATCCTTCAGGGCTGGCGACCGCCAGCGCCGGGAGGATGGCGTAGGCTGCGAAAGTCCCTGAAAAGCTGGCGGCCGTCATCACACCGGCCGCGCGACCGCGCATCTTGCTCTCGAACAGATCGCTGAGCAGGGAGAACGCGGTGGGCCACAGCACGGCCAGCCCCAGCGATGCCACCAGCCGCACCAGCAAGAGCTGAGAGATGTTTTGCACCAGCCCCAACACTAACGTCCACGCGCCCCAGACGCCCGTGACGCCTACCAACAGCGCCTTGCGCGAGAAACGATCGGCGGCGTAGCCCCAGAACGGCGCGGTCAGCGTCCTGACGAGGTTGCCGATGCCCAGCGCCGGGCCGAGTTGCCCGATGCTGACGCTGAGGGAAGGATACATGAAGGGCCAGAGGATCGAGAGGGTGTAGTCTTCGCTGCTATCCACGAAGCCGGCGGCCGAAAGGGCCAGGACCGAAAGCCAGCGCCGTTTGGCTTTCGCTGGAGGTTCAGTGGTATTCATGGTGCGTGCGCGTGCCTCTCTGGAAGGAAGTCATCAGTGTGATTGCGCGATTGCTGGCTCAATAGTATATAATGGGTGGCGGAAAATGCAACTCACAAAGAGGAGGGGCGCGACGCATGTCAGTCAAGAACGCACTCGTTGTCGGCGCGGGGATTGCCGGTTTGACGGCTGCCTGGCGTCTCAAGCTGGCCGGCTATGCCGTGCGCGTGCTGGAAGCGGCGGAGCGGGTCGGCGGTCGGATGATCTCAATCGCGTGGCAGGGCATTCGGATTGACCCAGGCGCCGAGTTCGTCACCGGCGCCGATCGCTATCTGCACGCGATGGTCTCGCAGTTGGGGATCCGGGGCAGCCTGGTCAACTACAGCGAAGAACAGACCGGGTTCCACGTGCACATCATGCGGGCTGGACGCATCCACAGCGTGAACTTCATGTCCATCCCCTCGTACTTGCGTTGGTCAGGCGTGTCGCTGGCTGCGCGCTTGAGCATGATGAAGCTCTTGCCGTACATGGTGCGCTACGGACGTATGGATCCTTACTACCCCGAACGAGCGCCGGGGGACGATCGTCTCGACATGCAGCAGTTCTTCTACCGCCGCATCAATGCCGAGATGTTCGACTACTGGGTGCAGCCGATGATGGATGTCATGTGCAGCTACCGGCCCGCCGATCTATCGGCGCAGATGCTGCTGGTGTTGTTTGGCAACTACTTGCAGCAGAAGCTGTACACGTTCGACCGCGGCCTGGGCTTGCTGCCAGAAACGCTGGCCAGCCAGCAGGACGTGATACGAGGCGCGAGGGTCGTCAAGATCGAGACGCTGTCCGACGGTAGCGGTGCCAGAGTCGTCTATCGTCGCGATGGCGCCGACGATAAGGCCGACGCTGACCTGGTGGTGGTCGCCGCGCCCGGAGACGCGGTGCTGGACCTCTTCCCGGCCCCGCAGCCGGCCTGGCAGACATTCTTCGGCCACGTTCACTACACGACCTCGGCCAAGGTTTATTTCATCGCGGAAGGGGACGCCAAAGAACTGGATCATGGGGGGATCATGTTCCCCAGCAAGGAGCCGTGGCAGATCGCGCCGTTGGGTTGGGACCGCCAGGCGGACGGTCGAGTCTTCGGCATGTCGGCTCTGCGGGCTGACGTGTACGATCCGGCCATGAGCGATGCCGTGATCTTGCGGCGGGTGAATGCGGACATCGAACGCGCCCAGCCGGTGTTGGCGCGCGGCATCACCCAGCGGATGGTGTTCCGTTGGCCCAGGAAAGTGCCGGTGTTTCGACCCGGCTACTTGAGCGCCCTGAGAGCCTTCAAGCGGGACATGCAGGAAGGGCCGGTCTACTTCTGCGGCGATTATCTCATCGGACCCAGCGCGGGGTCGGCGCTGGCGTCCGGCTGGCAGTGCGCGGAGCGCATCCTGGGCGACCGCGCTGCCTCCTGAGCCGATTTGACAAATCGGCCATCCCCTGGTATAAAGCGGCCCAACAATCGAATAGACCGAACTCTTATCCAGAGAGGCAGAGGGACCGGCCCGTTGAAGCCTCGGCAACCAGGATGAGAGCAGACAGGTAGACAAGGCATTGAAGATAGGGCGCGTGGAAGCGCCCTTGTATCCTTGTCTCTTGATGACCTGTCTACCCTCGTTCATGGTGCCAAATCCGGCAGTCGGAGATCTCCCACGGGGAGGACTCGTTCTGGAAGATGAGAGAGAGGCAACGGCAGCCCTGCTCATCCCCGGATCATCTCACGTGAGATCATCACGGGGTTTTCTTTGCCAGCGCCAGCAGGCGACTGATGCCAGCAACCCGCCAGCGCCCTCTCATCCCAGTGGTGAGGGGGCGTTTTGTTTAGTCTGCCAGACAAGAGAAAGGATCTGACCTGTGTCCACGCCATCGCATAGCTTCGGTTTCACCACGCGCCAACTGCACGCTGGCCAGCGGCCCGACCCCGCGACCGGCAGTCGCGCCGTGCCGATCTATCAGACGACAAGCTATCAGTTTCGCGATACGGAACATGCCGCGAATCTGTTCGCCCTGAAGGAGATGGGCAACATCTACACGCGCATCATGAACCCCACCACCGATGTGCTGGAGCAGCGCCTGGCGGCCCTGGAGGGGGGCGTCGGCGCGCTGGCGGCTTCGAGCGGCCACGCCGCGCAGACCATGGCCGTGTTGACGCTCTGCGCGGCAGGCGATCACATCGTCAGCAGCAGCCGTTTATATGGCGGCACCTACAACCAGTTCCGCTACACCTTCCCGCGCATCGGCATTGACGTAACGCTGGTTGACCCGCGCGACCCGGCCAACTTCGAGCGCGCCATCCAGCCCAACACGAAGATCCTGTACGGCGAAACGCTGGGCAACCCCGACATCAGCATCTTCCCGTTCGATGAGGTAGCGGCCATCGGCCGGCGACACGCCATCCCGCTCATGATTGACAACACGTTCGCCACGCCATACTTGTGCCGGCCGTTCGAGTGGGGCGCGAATATCGTGGTTCACAGCACGACCAAATTTCTCGGCGGCCATGGCACAAGCATCGGTGGCGTCATCGTGGATGGCGGCGCCTTCGACTGGCGCAGCGGCCGCTTCGCCAATTTCACCACGCCCGATCCTTCGTACCATGGGCTGGTGTACGCCGACCTGGGCGCGCCGGCCTTCATACTCAAGGCGCGCGTGCAAATCTTGCGCGACATCGGCGCGTGCCAGGCGCCGCTCAATAGCTGGCTGACCATCCAGGGCATCGAGACCCTCAGCCTGCGCATGGATCGCCATGTGGCCAACGCCCAGGCTGTCGCCGAGTTCCTGGCGAGCCATCCGAAAGTCGCCTGGGTGAGCTATCCTGGCCTGCCCACGCATCCCGATCATGAACTCGCCAGGAAATACGTTCCGAAAGGCGCCGGCGCAGTGTTGGGGTTCGGCATCCAGGGCGGACTCGAGGCGGGCCGGAAGTTCATCAACAGCCTGCAGCTCCTCAGCCACCTGGCCAATGTCGGCGACGCCAAGAGCCTGGCGATTCATCCGGCCAGCACTACCCACAGCCAGCTCAGCGAGGAGGAGCTGCTCACGGCCGGCGTCAGCCCCGACTTCGTCAGGCTGAGCGTGGGCATCGAGGATATCGCCGATATTCTGTGGGACTTGGGGCAGGCGTTGGGGCAAGCGTGACCGGGAGTAGCGCAAGATGCCATCTTGCGCTACTACGATTGTGGAGGAGGCTGGCCTTGAACACGGTGAACAGTGTAGGACTCACGGAAACCAAACATCTGACCTTCGCGGCCGAGAAGCCATTCATGTTGGAGAGCGGCGCCAGCCTCAGCCCGGTGACGTTGGCGTATGAAACGTATGGCACGCTCAACGCGGCGCGTTCCAACGCCTTGCTGATCTGCCACGCGCTGAGCGGCAGCGCGCACGCGGCCGGCGTGGACGCGCAAGGCCGCGAGGGTTGGTGGGATGACTGCATCGGCCCCGGCAAGGCATTCGACACGAAGCGCTTCTTCGTGATCTGCAGCAACGTGTTGGGCAGTTGCTATGGCTCCAGCGGCCCGACGACGCGCGACCCTGCAACCGGCCAGCCCTATGCCCTGCGCTTTCCGATGGTGACCATCGGCGACATCGTGCGGGCGCAGGCCGCGCTGTTGGATCACCTCGGCATCGAAACGCTGCTCTCCCTCGCCGGCGGCTCGATGGGCGGGATGCAGGTGCTGGAATGGGCCACGCGTTACCCGCGGCGAGTCAGGTCGGCCATCCCGCTGGCCACCACGGCTCGCAGCAGCCCCATGCTGATCGCGTTCAGCGAAGTGGGGCGTCAGGCTATCTACGCCGACCCGAACTGGCAGGATGGCGACTACTACAGCAACGGCCGGCGGCCCGACGCCGGCCTGGCTGTGGCGCGCATGATCGGCCACATCACCTACTTGAGCGAACAGTCCATGCACCATAAGTTCGGCCGCCGGCTGCAGGACCGCGAGCGTTTCGGCTATGATTTCGCGTCGGAGTTCCAGGTCGAAAGCTATCTCCGGCACAAGGGGCTGAGCTTTACGCGGCGTTTCGATGCCAACAGCTATCTGTACATCACCAAGGCCATGGACTACTTCGATCTGACCCGCGACCGGGGCCGCGTGGATGACCCGCTGGGCAGTTTGACCGCGGTGTTCGCCGACTCGGCGCACATCAAGTTCCTGGTCGTGAGCTTCACCAGCGACTGGCTCTACCCATCCTATCACAGCCGAGAGCTGGTGAGCGCGCTGACGGCCGCGGGCGCTGATGTGACCTATCTGGATATCCAGAGCAGTTGGGGCCACGATGCCTTCTTGTTGGAGGTGGACACCATGACGAAGCTTCTGAGTAGCTTTATTGACCGGGTTGCGCGAGAGGAGGGGGTGTGACGATCCCGACCGGACTGCGCCCCGATCTTCGGATCATCGCGGATTTCATCCCGGAGCGCACACGCGTGCTCGACCTGGGGTGCGGAGATGGTGCGCTGCTGGAACACCTGGTACGCGCGAAGGGTGTGATCGGCCGGGGCATCGAGTTGAGCGAAAGCGGCGTGTTGACTTGCGTGGGCCGTGGGTTGAGCGTGCGACAAGGGAATCTGCAAGAAGGGCTGCGCGACTATCGCGATGCCAGCTTCGACTACGTCGTGCTCAGCCAGACGCTGCACTTCCTGGACGATCCGGCCATGATCCTGGCCGAAATGCTGCGCGTGGGCGGCCGGGGCATCGTGAGTTTCCCGAACTGGGGCTATTGGCGCTGCCGGTTGGAACTGCTCGTGACCGGCCGTATGCCACAGGCGCCCGACCTGCCGCAGGCCTGGCACGAGAAACCGCGCTGGCAGGCGTTCACCGTCACCGACTTCGCCAGGTTTTGCGAGGGCGCCGGCATCCACATCGGCCAGCAAGCCTATCTCGCAGGCGGTCGGCGCATCGAAATCCGCAAGTTCAAGAATCTGCTGTCCACCACGGCCATCTTCGTGTTGGAGCGCGCCGGCTGAAACCCACCAGGCGCCAGGCACTTCCGAAGTGCCTGGCGCCTGGTGGGTGCTCTACGGGACAGCCGTTGTCTCGGTCTTGCCCACGCCCAACCAGGCCAACAAGGCGAAGCCCGCCAGCCGAACCACGGCAGCCAGAATCAGTGTAGGCGCGATCCCGATCAGATCCGCCAGCGCCGTGCCGGCCATGGGCGCCACAAAGGCCGCGACATAGACGGTCGTCTGATAGATGCCGATGTAGGCAGCCTGCTGGTCGGCTGGACAGGTGCTCAACACGATGTCGAAGAACACCAGGTCAATGCCCGCGATGAAGAGTCCGGCCAGCCCGGCCCACAGCACCAGCAGCTCCACCTGGCGGGTGAGCGCGGTGAGGAGGGGATAGAAGCTGATGCCCAGTGCGGCTGCCAGCAGCACCCAGCGTTCCCCGCGGCGCTGGCTCACGCGCGTCCAAATGAAGTACGAAACCATCATGACGATCGTCTGGGTGCTGTTGATGGCGCCGATGGCCGTGTCCGAGGCGCCAACGACGCGCACCCAGTAGAGCGGCAGCAACGGAATGGCCAGCGACAGCCCCGACCGGAGCACGAACTGGCTGATCGTGAAGTTGACGAAGCGACGGTTGGCGCGCAACGTCTTGCCGTGCGCTCGATACGTCTGGATCAGCGATCCGCTGGACGGCGGCGGCGTCTGGCGCGTCGGCAGCTTGATGCTGCTGGAGAAGATGACGCTGATCAGTGTGCCGACGGCCGATGCGATGAACACTACCTGATAGTTCAGTGGAAACGCAAACAGCTTGAGCGCCTGTCCCACGATCGCCACCGTCAGTGCGTTGGTCAGGCCCAGGATGGACCATCGCCGGCTCATCAATGTGAAGCGGCCACGCGGTCCCGCGACGCCACCCATGACGACCGTAAACGACACCGAGACGATCGTCTGGGGCACGGTGGCCGCGGCCCAGATCGCAATGATCGCTTCTGGCCGATGATCCTGGACCAGGAACGGCACGAGACCGGTGAACAGGTAGGAGGAAAGGACGAGGAAGCGCGCGCGGGCGAACCAGGGAACGATGTTAGGCCGTCGCGAGAGAAACTCACCCACGGGCATCGCCAACAACATGCCGGTCAATGCGGGCATCGCGGTCAGCAGGCCCACCAGAAAGCTCGACGCGCCCAGCCGCACCAGGAACACCGACAGAAAGCTGCCGACGCCGGCCGTGATGCCGACGCCGATCGCGTCAATCACGACGTTGCGTTGGTTGCGTTCTTCCACTGAGGCCGGTCGTCGCAAGATGTCCCACAGCCGCGCTGTGTGTGCGCTGCCCGGAAATGCGCCGGTGGTGCTGGTCGAGTCGGGAGAGTTGGGCGGCCCAGAGGAGACCGCATGGGCCCCGCTTGTGGTGTTTCTGGAGTGCAGCAGATCGGCCGGCCTGAACCGTGACATTGAGTAGCCTTTGTGTCCTTTCACTGAAGATCACGCCAAGTATAACACAACCTGTCCCATGCGTCTACTCCGGTTCGGAGAAGGGTTACGTTCTTGAGCCAAGATATGCCTGAACCGCCTGACGCCGCGGCCCTCTGCCTGGCGTGCGGGTTCTGCTGCGACGGCGTCCTGCACTCCTACACGGTCGTGCAGGGTGATGAGGTCGTGCCGATGACCGCGATGGGTTTGTCGGTGGAGGCCATCCAGGGCAAGCAGGGGTTCAGCCAGCCTTGCTCGCTGCTCCAGGCCGGTCGCTGTACGGCCTATGCACAGAGGCCGCTTACCTGTTGCGCCTACCAGTGTTCCCTGCTGCGGCGCTACCTTGCCGGCGAGATCGCGCTGGACAAGTGCAGCCGGGTGATCCAGACCGCCAGAAAGCAGTTGGCGTGGGTGCGCGAACAGGGAGTTGGCGCCGGGTCGTTCATGCGCTGGCTGAAAACGGTCGAAAGAGCTGACGAAGCTTTGCCTGGTGCGGCCGACCCATCCACTGACCGGCTGATAGACGCGGAGCTCCTGAATGTCACGCTGGCTCTGGCCGTCTACCTGCACCGCTATTTCGGCCGCACCGACTCGTGATGCTGCTGAGTTCCTTAAGTCACCATCCGGCGTTTGCGCGGCTTGACAATTGCCCGCTCCTATGATAGAAGATGACTGCAAAATCGTTTCCGGGCAGTCGAATTTCCTCCCTGGTTGGTTTCTCCCGTTACCTGGACTGATGGACCTGTTGCCTGACTGTAGGGCCGAGCGTTCGACATGGTCGTGGGAATCAAAGACATCGCAGCCCACCTGGGGCTCTCGACCTCGACGGTCTCGCGCGCGCTCAACGACTACGACGATGTGGCGCCTGAGACAGCCCGCCGCGTCGAAGAGGCTGCGCGCGCACTCGGTTACTATCCCAGCGCCTCGGCCCGCAACCTGCGGCGGCGGCGCACCGGCAAGATCGGTCTGGCGCTGCTCTATGATGCGGCGTTTGCCACGTTCAATGAGTTTTTCGCTGAGCTGATTCGCTTGATTGCGGCCGCGATCGAACGCGAAGATTACAACCTGGTGCTCTACACACGGGCGGGCGAGAGCGCGGCCAAGTTGATGCGCATCGCCCAGGCGCGCGAGGTGGATGGACTGTTGCTTCTCGGCGACGCGCCGTGGCAGGAGCAGGTCCAAGACGATCTGCTGGCCGCCGGCTTGCCGTTCGCGTATCTGCATCGCACGATCGTGGACCCGCGCGTCAGCTTCATTACAGCCGACAATCGGGCGGGCGGCCGGCTGGCAGCTCGTCATCTGCTCGAGCTCGGCCATCGGCGGATCGGCTATGTCGGTTTCACCGCTCACTCGCGGTCGAGCCTGGAACGGCTGACGGGTCTGCATGAGGCTCTGGAGGAGGCGGGGATACGCTATGATCCCAGTCTCATCGCCCACGCCTCGCTGGAGCCGGGCAGCGGCGCGCGAGCCGCGCTCTCTTTGCTCGACTTACCGGTTCCGCCCACTGCTATCTTTGCGTTCAACGATCGGTTGGCGATGGAGGCGTTGCTGGCGATTTCAGAGCGCGGGCTGCACGTCCCGCAGGACATCGCGGTCGTCGGTTTCGATGACATTCGCTCTTCTCGCATGACTGTGCCGCCGCTGACGACCATCCACCAGCCCCTGGAGGTGATCGCTGAGCAGGCGGTCAGGGCGCTGCTGGCCGGCGGCGCAGGAGACGGGGTCTCGGCGCCCCTGCGCCTGGTCATTCCCGTGGAATTGGTGGTGCGCGGGTCCACGGTGGCCGAGCATACGGCTGCGTCGTCGGCGGCCGTGCGGGCCTGATCCGATCATGAGGCCGCTGATGTCCATTACTGTCGAGGCTGGCGGGTCGCTCAAAGCCCGCATCGTACCGCACCTGACCCTGAAGGACGTGCCGACCGTGGGCCAGGCCATCGAACGGCTGCGGCTTCCTCCTGATGTTGCACTCATCATGCTCGTCAACGGTCGCATCGCTCACTGGACCACTGAGCTCCAGGACGGCGATGTGTTGCAGCTCCTTCCGACCATCGGCGGAGGAGCCATTTCCATCACAACAGCGAGGTGAACATGAGCGTTGGATCAACCTGGGGCAAAATCCTGCACGTCAATGTGACCGACGGGAAGGTCTGGGTCGAGACGCCGCCCGACGAGCTGTATCTCAAGCTGGTCGGCGGCCGGGCGCTGGAGGCCTATCTACTGCTCCGCGATACTCCTGCGAAGGCCGACCCGCTGGGGCCTGACAACCTGGTGATCTTCGCGCCGGGCGTCTTCCAGGGCACCAATCTGCCGGGCGCTGGCAGGCACAGCGTCGGCGGCAAGAGCCCGCTGACCGGCGCGCTCGGCAGCGCGGAGGCGGGCGGCTGGTGGGCTCACGAGTTCAAGCGCACCGGCTACGACGCGCTGGTCGTCCACGGCCAGGCCAGGTCGCCGGTCTATATCTCGATCAAGGATGAAGCGGTCGAAATCCGACCGGCCGATCATCTGTGGGGCCAGGAGGTGGTCGAAGTCGAGGCCGCCATCCGGGCTGAGTTGGGCGACGAGAAGATCAGGGTCGCGCAGTGCGGCCTCGCGGGCGAGAACCTGGTCTTGATGGCCAACGTCATCAACGACGCCAGCCGGGCGGCCGGTCGCAACGGCCTGGGCGCGGTGATGGGCAGCAAGAAGCTCAAGGCCGTGGCCGTGCGTGGCAATCGCAACGTTCAGGTCGCCGATCGCAAGCGGCTCACCGGGCTGGCCAAGTGGCTGGGCGACAACTACCAGACTCTGGCCAAGTGGGCGTGGGAGCGGGGCACGCCGGGCGGTCTGACGGTCCTGAATCGGGCCAGTGCGCTGCCCACGCGCAACTTCCAGGATCCAGACTTCCCAGGCGCCGAGAGCATCGGCTGGGAGACGCTGCACACCAGCATCCTCATCGGACGTGACACCTGTCAGGCCTGCCCCATCGAGTGCAAACAGGTCGTCAGCTACGATGGCCAGGATTACCCCGATTCGCCGGCCTTCAAGACCCAGGTCAAGGGCAAGGCGACCCTCAACAAGGTTTATGGCGGGCCAGAGTACGAGACGCTTGGCTCCTTCGGCAGCACCTGTGGCGTAGATGACATCGTCGCGGTATCGAAAGCTAACGAGTGGAGCGCAGCCTGGGGCCTCGATCCGATCAGCACCGGCATGACCATCGGCTACGTGATGGAGTGCGTCGAGCGAGGCCTGTTGACGGCCGAGATGACCGGCGGCTTCCTGCCTCAGTGGGGCAGCTCCGCCGACATGCTGGAAGCGGTGGACATGATCGCGCACCGCCGCGGCTTCGGCGACAAGATGGCGCTCGGCTCGAAGCGCCTGGCGCGGTGGATTGGCGACGGCGCAGAACAATACCTGGTGGAAGTCAAGGGCCAGGAGCTGCCGATGCACGAGCCGCGCCTCAAGGCCGCGCTCGGTGTGGGTTACGCGGTCGCGCCGGTCGGCGCCGATCACATGATGAATATCCACGACACCGGCTACGCCGCGCCCGGCGGTGGGCTGGATCGGGTCAACGCCGTGTACCAGGTCGGGCCGCTGCCGCCGTCCGCGCTGAGTGCCGAGAAGATGACCCTCTTCTATCACGAGGTCAACTGGCAGCATTTCCAGGATTGCGCCATCTCCTGCATGTTCTATCCCTACAACTACGTCCAGCTCGCCGAGGCGCTCAGCGCCATGACCGGCCACGAATACACGCCGCTCGACATCCTGGCAGTGGGCGAGCGCGCCCAGCAGTTGGCCCGCCTGTTCATCTTGCGCGAGGGCTTCACCGAGCAGGATGACCGGCTGCCCAAGCGAGTGATGCAGGCGTTCAAGTCCGGCCCGCTGGCCGGCGTGGAGATCACAGACGAGGCGCTGCACAACGCCCGGCAGACCTGGTATGGCCTGATGGGTTGGACGCCTGAAGGTGTGCCCACGCAGGAACGGCTGGCGAAGCTGGGGCTGACGGAACTGCTCGAAACGAAATAGGACAGGCGTAGCCACGAATTACACGAATTGCGCGAATTAGCCCTTTCAGGTTTCGTGCAATTCGTGGCACAAAAGTCTTTGTTGAGTGCAGGTCACATGCGAATTCTGAACCAAGACGCGTTGGCGTCGCATGGCAATGTCGCCGGCCGCAAGGCGATGGTCGCCATCCTGGAGGCCGGGCTCCAGGCCGCAGATCCATACAACAACACCCGCAGGCTCATTCGCCGCGAAGGGGATAGGCTGATCGTCGGTTGCCGCGACTTCCAGCCGGCCGGCGACCCTCAATCCGGCGACGAGGTGTTTGATCTCAACCAGGTCGGTCGCATCTACGTCTTCGGCGCGGGCAAGGGCGTGCAGCGCATCGCCAGAGCGATCGAGGATGTCTTGGGCGACCGGCTGGCTGGCGGTCACGTCGTCGCCAAGCACGGCGACGACGTGATCTGCGAGCGGATCGGCGTCACATACGGCGCGCACCCCGTGCCCGATGAGGGGTGCGTCGAGGGCAGCCGCCGAATCCTGGAGCTGTGTCGCGGGCGCGACGGCTCGCCGAAGCTGAGCCCGGACGACCTGGTGTTCACCGTAGGAACCAACGGCTTCTCGGCGTTGCTGACCTTGCCGGCGCCGGGGGTATCTCTGGAGGAGGTCAGGCAGATCACCTATCTGATGCAGATCGAGCGGGGCGCGCCCACAGGCGACCTGAATCCGATCCGCAACCACCTCGACCAGATGAAAGGCGGCCGCTTCGCGCAACACATCCAGCCGGCGCGGGCCATCCACATCTTCGGCGCCGATCCGATGACCTATGAGCGGCTGATGCACCAGAACCTGTGGCTGCACCATCTGCCCGATTGCAGCACCTTCGCCGATGCGAAGGCGATGCTGCTGAAATGGGACGCCTATGATCTGGCGCCGGCCGCGGTGCGGGAGCACATCGAGGCAGCCGATCCGACGGCCGAAACGGTGAAAGCCGCCGAGTTTCAGCAATGGCGCTCGCGCATCTTCGGCATCATGCCGTACAACCAGAGCATGATCCCGACTGCCCAGAAGCGAGCGGCCGAGTTGGGCTTCAAGGCGCTTTGGCTGGCGCTCGATCTGCGCGCCGAAGCCAGGGAAGCGGCCAAGACCATCGCCTCGGTCGCCAAGAGCATCGAGGCGCTGGGCCAGCCTGTCGAGCCGCCGGTCGCGCTCTTCAGCACCGGCGAGATCCTGGTGACGGTGGGTCGGGAGCGGGGCATGGGCGGCCGCAACCAGGAGTATTGCGTGTCGGCCGGCCTGGACATCGCGGGCAGCCGCAACATCGCGATGGCGTCGGCCGACTCGGACGGCACCGATGGCCCCGGCATTCAGTTCAGCGATGAGCGGTTGGGCGAAATCACTTGCCTGACTGGGGGCATCGTGGACGGCGAGACCGCGCGCGAGGCGAAGGAACGGGGTGTGGATCTGGCCGCGGCGCTCAAGCATCACAACACCTCGCCGGCGCTCTACGCGCTGGATAGCGGCATCGTCGCCACGCAGAACATCAGCATCGGCGATCTCACGGTGACGCTGGTGCTGGGGCGGAAAGAGGGCGCGTGGGCGTTGAGGTAGCGTGAAACGTCAAACGTGAAAGAGGAAGCTATCATGCGCAAGAACAAGTTTCGTGAGCTGCTGAAGGCCGGGAAGCCGACGATCGGCACCCGGACGATCAGCGTGTGGCCAGAATTGGTCGAAGTGATCGGTCACAGCGGCGTGTTCGACTACGTCGAGTTCGTCGCGGAATATGGGGATTATGACCTGCACGACCTGGAGAACTACGCGCGGGCCGTGGAGCTGTTCGACATGTCGTGCATCATCAAGCCCGACCAACAGAATCAGGGCTGGGTGGTTCAGCGGGCCATCGGCGCCGGGTTTCAGGGGGTCAACTTCGTGGATTGTCGTTCGACCGATGATGTGCGCGAGTGCGTGCGAATCGTGCGGCCCGAAACGCCGGCCGACGGCGGGATCAACGGGTCGGCTCCGCGGCGCTTTGCGCTGATGGGCTATGGGGGCGGGCCGCAGTACGTTCAGGCGATGCGCGACGTGATCGTGATGATCATGATCGAGAAGGAGGGGGCGGTCGAAAACCTGGAGGAGCTGCTGTCGGTGCCCGGCATTGATATGGTGCAATGGGGGCCGTCCGACTATTCCATGAGCATCGGCCGCGGGGGCGAGCGCAATCACCCAGACGTGAAGGCGGCCGAGAAGAAGGTGTTCGAGACCGCGCTGAAGATGGGCATCCAGCCGCGGGCCGAGATCAGTTCGGTAGATGAGGCCAGGCGTTTCCTGGACATGGGCGTCCGCCACTTCAACCTGGGCATGGACATCTACGTCCTCTTCCAGTGGTGGAAGACGAACGGCGAGGCGCTGAGGAAGGTGGTGGAAGGGTAGAGAGGAGGTGGAATCCGAAGAGCTATTCGAGGGTCCGTTCTGACAGTCGCTTGTTCACCATCATGTACTTGACCAAGGAGGAAAGCCATGGCTACCGGCACAAATATCAGCCGCCGCGCGTTCTTGCAGCGGCTGGCAGCACTGGGCGCAGTGACCGCCACGGCGGCGGCTTGCGCACCGGCCGCACCACCCGCGGCCCCCAAGGTTGCAGAACCCACCAAAGCCCCAGCAGCGCCCGCCCAGCCGACGGCGGCGCCGCCGGCCAAGGTGGAGATCAAGGGTAACTTGCAGGTCGTCCAGAAGAATGACTTCTTCCCGGCGATGAACGATTGGATCCAGACCGAGGTCAAATCCTTCTGCAAGGAGAAGGGCTGGCCCGTCGAGGTCACCTATGAGGCCGGGTACACCGGCGGCACGCCCTTCCTGGAGAAGATGGCGGCCGCAGCATCGGCCGGCATGCCAGCCGATTTGCTCATGCACACCGATGGGCTCGTTGACCTGGTGCGCCTGAAGGTCGTTGACCCGGTGACCGAGATCGTGAACCAGGTTGCTGCCAAGTGGGGCAACCCCTCCGCGCGCCAGAAATTCGACTTTGTGAAGGAGGGCCAATGGTATTACGTGCCCTTCTTCCAACGCAGCGATGGCGGCTGGTTCCAGCGTCCGGTCTTCAAGGACAAGGGCATAGACCTCCAGAAGGTCCGCAGCTATCCGGACCTGTGGGAAGCGTGCCTCGCGGTGACCGATCCGGGCAAGCAGGTCTATGGTTGGGGCGTAACGATCAACCGCTGCGGCGACGGCGACTGGTTCCGCAACCGCGTGATGCACGGCTGGGGCGCCTACATCCAGGACGAGACTGGGCAGTATGTCACCATCAACACGCCCGAAATGGTCAAGGCCATCACCATCATGACCGACCTCTACATCAAGGACAAGTGGAAGCCGATGCTGCCACCGGGTGTGCTCGCCTGGACCGACACTTCCAACAACGAGAACTACCTGGCCGGCAAACTGGCCTATACGCAGAACGGCGGCACGGTCTACGGCAAGGCGATCCTGGACAAGAACCCGATCAAGGACATCACGGGCTTCCATCCGCCGGCCGGCGGGCCGGTGAACGCGGAGTTCAACAGCCTGAGCGCCAACTACTTTGCGATGCTCAAGGGCGCCAAGAACCCTGGCCCGGCCAAGGAGTTGCTCCTCCACTTCCTGCTCCCTCTCGAGAGCATGGATGCGATCTTCTCGAATGCTCCTGGCTTCGCACTGCCAGCATACGAGAAGCTGTGGGATCAATCCAAGTACATCCCCACCAACCCGGTAGCGCTGGAACAGAAGGCAGTGGCGACGTCCCCCACCGGCAATGTCGTGGCCGGCACCTATCCCGGCCCGTCGATGAACCCCGCGATGGGCGCAGCCGCCTCGGCAGGAATCCAGAATGACATGGTGGCCGACATCCTGCGCGGCACGGCCGTAGCGGATGCGGTGAAGACCTGTCATGACCGCTACGTCAAGGTCTTCAAGGAATTCAATCTGCCCGGTCAGAAGTAGGCCGTCGCGTTGGGCGAGGGCGGCGCAGCGCGCTGCCCTCGCATTTCTTGGCCAGATTTCCCCACCCCACATCACAGGAGAGCACCGATGGCTCCACTGGCACAGCCGGCCGGGTCAGGGCCGAGTGCGTCGCTGCGGGAGGTCATCAGCAAGCGCCTGCAGCAGGCCTTGGGCCGCGATTGGGCGGAAGCGTATGTCTTCATGGCGCCGGCCATGGTGCTGTTGGTGGGCATCATCGCCTACCCGTTTCTGCGCGCCTTCTACATCAGCTTCACCAACACCACGACGCTCGAAATCGGACCGTTTGTTGGATTAAAGAACTACATCGAGCTCTGGAGCGATATATTCTTCCGGCGCTCGGTGCTGATCACCGCCAAGTTCACAGTGGCGTCCGTAGTGCTCAAGCTGCTGGTGGGGATCCTGGCGGCTGTCTTGCTGAACCGCCTGGGGAACCGGGCGGCCATCCTCACCGGCCTGGTGCTGCTGCCCTGGATCATGCCGGACATCGTGCGCGCCATTACCTGGAAAAGCTTGCTGGATCCGCTGTACGGTGGTCTGAGCCGCTTGCTGATGGACTTGCACCTGGCCAAGCAGCCGCCGGCCTTTCTCGCCGATGTAAGTACGGCCTTGCCCACCGTAGTATTGGTCAATCTGTGGCAGGGCATTCCGTTCTTCACCATCAACCTGCTGGCCGGTCTGAAGGCGATTGATCAGGAGCTCTACGAAGCGGCCGCGATCGACGGGGCAAGCGGGTGGCGGCAGTTCCTTCATATCACGCTGCCAGGGCTGCGCTACGTCATCATCGTGGTGACACTGCTCTCGACCATCTGGACCTTCAACACCTTTACGTTGATCTTCCTGCTCACCGGCGGCGGGCCGATGGATACGACGAAGGTCTATTCCATTCTTTCGTACAACTATGCCATCGGAGGGCACCGGTACGGCCCCGGCATTGCCGTCTCGCTTTCCATGGCGCCAGTCCTGGGCATCTTCATCGTGATTCTCGGCCGCTACATGATGAGCGGCCGACGGCTGTACGAAGAGCACACGACGCGCGAGCCAGGCGCGCTCGCCGCGTTGCTGGGCCTGCTCGCCTGGCCGTTCAAGCTGTTGGGGCGGCTTGTGCTGGCGATTTTCTGGCTCCTGAATGACGGAGTGGAGCGGCTGATAGAAGGCATCGGCCGGCTCTTTCGAGCCGCCTTCGGTCGTGATCGTCAGGCGCATCTGCGCCGCCGATCGGGATGGCGGGGGCAGATCGCGCCGGTCATCGCCCTGATTCTGCTGTTGACCTTCGAGCTTCTGCCGTTCTATTGGGTGATCGTGACCGCTTTCAAGAGTGAACTGCAGATCACGCGTTTTACCAGCATCTATTGGCCTGATCCCTGGTCGCTCGACCAGTTTGCGCGGCTCCTCGGCCCGACGCGCAACTTCCTGGTCTGGCTCAGGAACACGGTCACGATCTCGGTCGTGACGCCGCTCATCTCGACGATAGTGGCGGCCGCCAGCGCCTACGCGCTGACCCGCCTGCGCTGGCGCGGGGCAGGGCACATCTCCAGCGGCGTGTTGGTGGCCTATCTGATGCCGGGCATCATGATGCTGATCCCCATTTTTCAGCTTTTCACCTGGCTCAAGCTGACCAACACGTTGGGCGCGCTGATCCTCTCGTATCCGACTTTCAGCCTGCCTTTTGCCATTTGGCTGATGATGGGTTACTATTCCTCTATCCCAGAGGAACTGGAGGCGGCCGCGCTCATTGATGGCTGCAATCGCTTCCAGGCGTTCTCCAAGGTCATTCTGCCGCTGACGCGGCCGGCGTTGCTGGCTGTCGCGCTCTTCGGCATCACCCAGGCCTGGAGCGAGTTCCTCTTCGCCTATGTGATGATTCAGAGCGCCAGCAAGATGACCGTCCCTGTAGGCCTGGCGCAGATGATCATCGGCGACGTTTTGCCCTGGGGCGAGCTCACCGCGGCCGCACTGATCATGTCTATCCCCGTGCTGATCCTCTATACCATCGGGCAGCGCTTCATGGTGGCCGGGCTGACCGCCGGCGCGGTGAAGGGGTGAGGCGGGTGATTGGAGGTTGGAGGGGGGAAGCCGGTTGCTGGCTTCTTGAGGTAGAATCGCACGTAAGGAGGCTGTATGCCAGTGGGTTCAACGATCGTGTCCGTGACTGCGCGGCAGGTTTTCTCGGATCGCGGCCATCCGGGCATCGAAACGACGGTGACGACGCAGAATGGCGCGAAGGGCGTCGCAGTGGTGACCGCCGGCATCTCGGTCGGCACGCATGAGGTGCAGTTCGCCTATGATGGCGGGTCGAAGTGGCGCGGCATGGGCGTGCAGAAGGCGGTCGCGAACGTCGTGGACGTCATCGGGCCGGCGGTCAAGGGGCTGGACGCCAGCAAGCAACTCGCAGTGGATGATGTCATCATCGAGCTCGATGGCACGCCCACCAAGTCCAGGTTGGGCGGCAACGCCACGGCCAGCGTTTCGGCCGCGGTTCTCAAGGCTGGCGCGGCCAGCCTGGGCATTCCGCTCTATCAACACATCGGCGGCGCCAACGCGGTGATCCTGCCCGTGCCGGGCGTGGGCGCGGTGGTGGGCAGCCGGCGCTATGGCAGCGGAGCGCGTTCGGGCGGCAAGCCGAGCTACGCGCTGATGGCCTACGGCTTCACCAGTTTTGCCGAGGCGTCGTGCGCGGCCTGGCACGTCGCCGATGCGTTCAACAAGCTGCTCGCCCGGCGTCTGAGCGTGGAAATCCGCCACGACTTCGGCTACATCCCCGCCGGCATGGTCGAGCACGATCGCGAGTTGTGGGATCTGATGGTGGAGGCGATCAACAGCGCGGGCTACGAGGGCAAGATCGGCATCCAGGTGGATGTGGCCGCAGCCACGTACTATGAACGCGACAAAGATCGCTTCGTCGGGCTCTTCTCGGCCGAAGAGAAGACGCGCCAAGACCTGTTCGAGCTCTACCAGTTCATGGTCAAGAACTACCCGTTCGTCATCATCGAGGACCCACTGGATGAAGACGACTATGAAGGACACGCGTACCTGACCAAGACCCTCGGCATCCAGATCGTGGGCGACGATCTCTTCACCACCGATCCTGCGCGCGTGCGCCGCGGGATCGCAAGCGGCGCGGGAAACTGCGTGCTCCTCAAGGTCAACCAGATCGGCACGATCAGCGAGGCGTTCGAGATGGTGCGGCTCGCCTATCGCCACGGGTATGCTGTCATGCCGTGCAGCAGCCGCGGAGAGGGCGCGGATATCGCAGACTACACGGTGGGTCTGATGACCGGCCAGATGCGCGAGGGAGCTGTCGGCCCCACCGGCAACCGGTTGCTGGCCATCGAAGCAGAGCTGGGCAGCCGCGCCGAATTTCTGGGGCGCAAGGCGCTCAAACCATAAACGTCACCAGCAAGGAGAACTGTTCATGAAAGTGTTGATCGGGCCGAACATGATGGGCCTGGAGCGGGGCATCCCTCAACTCAAGCAGGACTTCCCGACCGTTGCATTCGAGCATTGCCCGGACCCGCGGGCGCTGGCCGGCGCCATCGCGGATGCCGAGATCTACATGGGGCATCTGAACCGTGACATCTTCCTGGCGGCCAAAAAGCTGGCCTGGGTGCAATCGCCGAGCACGGGCGTCAATATGTACCTGGCGATCCCGGAACTCAAGCAGGGCGACTGCATTCTGACCGGCGCGCGCGGCACGCACGCCGCCTGTGTGGCCGAGAGCACGATGGGCATGATCCTGGCCCTCACGCGCGGCATTCGCGAGAGCATCCAGTTGCAGCCGCAGCACAAATGGGCCATGCGCGATCTGCGCCAGAAGCTCATCGAGCTAACTGACCTCACCCTGGGCATCATCGCGTTGGGATCAATCGGCTGCGCGCTGGCGAAGCGCGCGCACGCGTTCGACATGCGGGTCATCGTGACCGATCTCTACCCCGGCCAGAAGCCGGACTATGTTCACGAGCTGTGGGGCATGGATCGGCTGAATGATCTGCTGGCGCAGTCGGACATCGTCGTGGTGGCTGCGCCCTGGACCGCCGAAGCGCAGGGAATGATCGGCGCAGAGCAGATCGGCCGGATGAAGCCCACGGCGATCCTGGTGGGCATCTCGCGCGGAGGCATCATTGACCAGGTCGCGCTGGCCCAGGCTCTGCGCGAGAAGCGGATCGCGGCCGCGGCCCTGGATGTCTTCGAGCCGGAACCGTTGCCTGCGGACAATGAGTTGTGGGACATCGAGAACCTGCTGATCACCTCGCACATTGCCGGCGGCACGCAGTACGAGGCGCGTTACCTGCTGGACATCTTCCGGGAGAACCTGGGCAAGTTCGTGCGCCGCGACTTCCCGTTGCGCAACCAGGTGGACAAAGAGAAGGGATATTGAGGCTGAGGCTTATGATTACTCCTCACACACTAGAAAAGCTCCGCAAGTTCGACACGCCGACGATCTGCAACCTGATCGAGCTGTTCGATGTGCGCCCGCGCAACGTGGGTTACATGGATCAGCGCATCCAGGCTTGCTTTCCCGAGATGCCGCCGATGGTAGGCTTCGCAGCCACGGCCACCCATCGCGCATCCGCGCCGCCCCGCAAGGGCGATAGCTACGCTGGCCTGGACGCCCAGGTGGCGCGCTTCGCTGAGCTGTCCGGCCCGGCCGTGGTTGTCTTCCAGGACCTGGATCAGCCGACGAGCGCGGCCAATTTCGGCGAGGTGATGTGCAGCGTCTACCAGGCGTTCGGCGCGCAAGGGTTGATAACGAGCGGTGCGGGTCGCGATCTGGACCAGGTGCGCAGGATCGGCTTCCCGGTCTTCACGGGCGGCACGATCTGTTCACACGGCTACACCCATATCCTGCAACTGCACATACCTGTGCACGTCGGCGGCATCGCCATCTATCCCGATGACCTGCTGCACGGCGACTGCAACGGCGTCACGACCATTCCGCACGACATCACGGCCGAGCTGGCCGACATCGGAGATGAGTTCGTGACGGCCGAGGGCATCGTCATCAGCGCCGTGCGCGCGCCGGGCGTCACGGTTCAGCGCCTGGCCGCCGCGCGAGCCGAGATGGCCGATGTGGTGGGCAAGCTACGCGCGCGGGTGTTGCGCACGAAGCAGTAGATGATACTCTGTGAAGTAGATCTTTCGGTGTCAATGCTGCTTGCGTGACGATCTTTGATGCTGAAAGCTCTGACTCTACAGAGCGCTTGCCGCGATCCAGTCGATGCCATGAGGTGAGGTACCGATAGCAGTATAGCAAGGAGGAAGGTCCAATGGAGAGCCGCAAACCCCCTAAGATTGATCCGCGAGTCTATCTTCTCTTGAGCATCACGACAATTGGGTTGGGGGTAGTTAGCCTTATTCTCTACCTGAGAACCCCAAGCACTGCTCCGCAGGAAGCGGAGAAGATGTTGTTTCTCATCTTCGCTTCCGCTCTGCTCCCTGCCGGCATTCTCTGGACCATGGAACACTACTTCCTTCAAGAACCGATGGAAGAAGGTTACCAATCGGTATTGGAGATGTATCGGGATGAGCAGAAGAGGCTCATAGAAAGGTACGGCATGGATCAACGATCGCTTCTTGAGCAGCAAAGGGCCAAGCAGCGATTGGCGGAGACTATGCAGTGCGTCGAGGAGCATCACTTCAGAGCCATCTCCGATGAGAGGGAGCTTCTGGTGAAAAATGTGCTCGATCCAGCACTTGGTGTTGAGACGTGTCATGAGATTATCATCGTCGGCTCTACCTTGAATGGCTTGTTCCGGCAAGGGGTCTGGTTTGAGGAGTTCATCAGGAATGCCCTTTCCCGTGGTAAACAGCTCGAACTGATGCTCACCCATTGGGACTACGTGACCCATCGCGAAAAGCAAGAGGATCGGGCGGACGGTGCGATCGCAGATGAGTTGCGGCAATCACTAGCTCGATTGCTTGCCTGGGGGGTTCCCAAGAAATCCATCCGACTGGTCCGAGGTGCTCCAACTGTGTTCATGGTGATTGCTGGCAACAACATGGTGCTAAATCCTTATCCTTTTGGCAGAGAGTCGGTGACCTCTCTTGCGATCTGGCTAGCGAATCCTGATCCTAGCCGGCCAGATGGCCCCCCCGGATCTATCTGGCACGAGTACTATGTCAACCATTACGACATCGTCTGGAATCCGCAAAAGTATCCTCGCAGGCTTTGTACAATCAAGGATCCGATTTCCACTGAGCTTCCTGATGACTGGCAGAACCAGCTCGGACGATTCATCGAGGGGGTGAGGGGGGAAGCAGAAAGGCGCTCGGCCACTCTAGCTTCGTCAGGAAGTGGTTGATTGACTTGACACTGCTTTGGCATGGGGAGACATGATTCATGGTCATGATTAGCACGACTCTTGTCAATCAGCGTCTCGACCAACTGTCCACCGTCTTCCCGTATTGGGAGAAGACCAAGGACCTGGTTGACCAACTGATTGACATCACCCTGAACTACCGCCAGAGCGGCCATCCGGGCGGCTCGCGCTCGAAGGTGCACGCGCTGCTCGCCACGCTGCTCAGCGGCGTCATGCGGTGGGATATCCGCCGGCCGGAGAAACGCTTCGGCGATCGCTTCGTGCTGGTGGCAGGACATACCATCCCGCTCATCTATGCGACGATGGCGGTGCTGGATGAGGCGCTGCGCGTTAAGTTCATTCAGACTGGCGATGAACGCTATCGTCTGCGCGAGGATCGTGCGGTCTTCTGGGAAGATCTGCTCGGCTTTCGCCGGCGGGGCGGGCTGCCCGGCCATGCTGAGATGGCCGGCAAGACGCTGTTTCTCAAATCCAACACGGGGCCTTCGGGCCACGGCAGCCCCGTGGCCGCAGGCGAGGCGTTGGCGCTCAAGCGCGCGGGCGCGGCCGGCGTCAAGGTGTTTGCATTCGAGGGCGAGGGCGGGCTGAGCACCGGGGTGACGCACGAGACGATGAACTCGGCGTGGGGCCTGGCGTTGGATAACCTGGTCTACGTCGTGGACTGGAATGACTTCGGCATCGACGCGCACTCGATCAGCGCGGTGACCCATGGCGGGCCGGCCGAGTGGTTCGGCGCGCACGGCTGGCGCGTCTACGGCGCAGAGCAGGGCAGCGAGTGGGCGCCGGTCACGCGGGCTCTGCTGGCCGCGACCATGGCGGAGAACCCCGGCAAAGCGCCCACGTGCGTCTGGGTGAAGACGCGCAAGGGCCGCGGCTACGGCAAGTATGACTTCCAGTCGCACGGCGTCCCGCACCCGCTCAACAGCGAGCTTTTCTGGAACACCAGGCAGCCTTTTGTCGAGCAATATGGCGCGCAGTTCGCCAACTACCGCGGCCCCGCGCCGGCCGAACCCGCGGCGCTGGCTGCGGAGTTCAAGGCCAACCTGAAGGCAGTGATTGACGTGCTCCACCGTGATCAGGCGCTGGTGGACTATCTGGCAGACACTTTGGTCGCGATCGGCGACTCGGCGCCGGAGGAGCTCGAGAGCTTTCGCCTGGGGCGCAAGGGCAACCCGTTTCGGGACGAACGGCTATATGACTTCCGCAACTACCCGGCCGAGTTGTACCTGGCGCCGGGCAAGCAGGCCGCCAATCGCAATGCGCTGGCGAAGTGGAGCGCCTGGGTGAATGCCTTTGGCGCGCAGGAGTATGGCCGGCCGATCTTCATCGCGTCGTCGGCGGACCTGGCCGGCTCGACCAACATCAGCGGCTTCGCGGAGGCGTTTGGCGACTTTCCGGGCTACGGCTGGTATGCGCGGGTGGGCGGCGATGAGGGTGCGCTGCTGCCGCAAGAGATCACCGAGTTCGCCAATTCCGGCATCATGGCGGGGCTGGCGACGGTGAATCTTGCGGAGGCCCCGATGCAGGAGTTCGAGGGTTTCTGGGGCGCCAGCTCGACCTACGGCTCCTTCTCCTATCTGCTTTACGGCCCCATGCGGCTCTTTAGCCAGCTTGCGCAAGACTGCGAGCTGAAGGTGGGCAAGGCGCTTTGGATCGCGGGCCATTCCGGGCCGGAGACCGCCGAGGACAGCCGGACGCACTTCGGCATCTTCGCGCCGGGCGTCACTCAGCTCTTCCCCGAAGGGCAGATCATCAATCTCCATCCGTGGGAGTACAATGAGGTGCCGGTGGCGCTGGCTGCCGCGCTCAAGGAGGATGTGCCCATCGTCGCGCTGCACCTGACGCGACCGCCGATCACCATTCCGGACCGCGCGGCGCTCGGCATGCCGTCGCACTTCGAGGCCAGCCGCGGCGCGTACATCGTGCGCGATCTCGATCCCGCGCGACCGTGCGACGGGACCTTCATCGTGCAGGGTACCAGCGCGATGGCGAATGTCGTCAAGCTCCTGCCGAAGCTGACCGAGCTAGGTCTCAACGTCAAGATCGTGTGCGCGGTCAGCGCCGAGCTATTCGCGCGGCAGCCTGCAGCCTATCGCGAGCAGGTGATCACAGCCGCGGACCGCGTGAACTCCACCATCATCTGCACCCAGGCGCGACTGACCATGCGCCAATGGCTGTACAACCAGATGGCTGAGGCCTATGCGATGAGCGCGGACTGGGACAATCGCTGGCGCACCGGCGGCACGGTGGATGAGGTGTTAGAAGAAGCGCGCCTGTCGCCAGAGTGGATTCTCGCGGGGATCCAGCGTTTCGTGGCCGACAAAGAGCTGCGGATGGCTGCGATCCGTCGGGATGTGGATGCGGCCTGCTGACACCAAAAGAATCGGGCTGTTCGGGACATTCCGAACAGCCCTCTCAACCAGGCCTTAACCGCAACCTCAACCTCACCCCTTCAGCGACCCCGCCAACAACCCCCGCATGAAGAACTTGCCCAACGCCAGGTAGACCACGATGGTCGGCAGCGCGGCGAGAAGCGCGCCCGACATCTGCACCTGCCATTGCGTGGTGTAGGTGCCGGCCAGGTTCTTGACGGCCACGTTCACCGGCGCCAGCCGCGGGTTGCTCACCACGATCAAGCCGATCAGATAGTCGTTCCAGATCATGGTGAACTGCCAGATCAGCACCACTGCAAACGCCGGAAATGAAATGGGCAACAAGACCCAGCGGTAGATGCCGAAGAAGCCGCACCCATCTATCTTGGCCGCGTCTATCAGCTCGTTCGGGATCCCCGCGAAGTAGCTGCGAAACATCAGCGCGGTGATCGGGATGCCGAAGATGCAGTGCACGAAGATCACGCCGACGATCGAGCCGTACAGTCCCAACGCCATCAGCGTTTGCACCAGCGGGATCAGGATCCCCTGGTAGGGCAGGAACATGCCGACCAGGAAGAGCATGAAGAGGGTATTCGAGCCGCGGAACTTCCACTTGGCGAAAATGTAGCCGTTGATCGAGCCGATGAACGCCGAGATGACCGCGGCCGGCACGGTGATCATCAGGCTGTTGCCGAAATTGGCCGACACCTTGCCCCACGCCTGGCTGAAACCGTCCAGGGAGAGCGGGAAGGGCAGCGCCCACATGTTCGTGATGCTCACCTGGTCGTATGTTTTCAGCCCGGTGATGAGCATCAGGTAGATCGGCATCAGATACCAGGCGGCGAAGGCGATGAGGACGAAATAAATCGCACTGCGCGACCAGAGGCGTTGGAAGGTCATTGCGCCTCCTCCAGTTGCAGGCTCGCCAGGTACGGCCCGACCAGGAATGCCGCCAGGATGATCATCAGGCTGGCGATCACCGCGCCGGCTGACATCTTGTTCGACTGGAAGGTGAGCTGAAACATGTGGAACGCCAGCGCGTCGGTGCTGAACGCCGCGCCCGTGCCCAGCACGGCCGGGATGTCGAAGACCCGGATCGAACCCATGCCCGTCAGCACGACCGCGGTGAAGGTGACGGGGGCCAGCAACGGGATGATGATGTGGCGGTAGAGGCTCCAGGTGTTGGCGCCGTCAATCGCGGCCGCCTCTTTCAGTTCGTGGGAGATTCCGCGCAGCCCGGCGAGATACAGCGCCATGACATAGCCGGAAAACTGCCAGGTCGCGGCGATCGTCACCGCCAGGATGCCGAAGGTCGGATCGGTGTACCATTTTGACTTAAGGAAGCCGAGGCCGAACGTCTCGAAAAGCTGGTTCAGGCCCGAAGACGGGAACATCAGCCAGCGCCAGACGACGCCGGTCACGATGCCCGACACGGCAAACGGGAAGATGAAGATCGTGCGGAAAATCGCCTCGCTCTTGATCTTGGCATCGAGAAGCGAGGCCAGCAGGAAGCCGATGACGATGCACTGCGTCATGAAGCCGCCCGCGTAGAGGACCAGGTTGCGCATGTCAATTTGGAAGCGCATATCCTGGAACATGTTGAGCCAGTTCTGCAGGCCGACGAAGGTATAGTCCGGCAGCAGGGTGGGCCACTTCACCACCGACACGTAGAGGGTATAGCCGATGAAGAAGTAGATGAAGATGGCGACCGCCACGATGGAGGGCATCAGCACCACAATGGCGATCGCCAGGTCGCCACGTAACTTGAACGCGCGCCGGTGCGGGGCTGATGTGGGGGCGGCGCTGCCGCCCCCGGGGGTCGTGGCGGTCTCCTTACTTCTGGAAACCGGCATCCTTGGCAGCCTTGACCAACGCGGCTTGCGTCGCGGCAGTGTCCTTCTTCGTGGCGAAGACGTTGATCGCGTTCATGAAATCGGTCATGAAGCTGAGCTTGGCCGCGGCGCCGTGGACGATGCTCGGCACGAGCTTGTCCTTCTTCCAGTCCGCCATCGCCGACTTGTGATACTCGCCGTACTTGGCAAGATCGGCGTCGGTGCGGGCCGGAATCGAGCCTTTGGCCGGGTTGAACGCGTCTTGCCCGTCCTTCGAGCCGCAGACGCGCAGCCAGTTGATCGCCGCCGTGCGGTTCTTCACCTTCTTGGGCAGGCCAAAGGAGTCGGAGAGCATTTGGTAGATGCCGGTATTGCCCGGCGCCGGCGCCCAGCCGAAGTCCTGGAACTTTTTCGACCAGAGCACGCCCGGCGTCCAGTCGCCCTGGATGATCATGCCGACCTTGCCGTTGACCATCAGGTCGTTCACGTCGCCCCAGCCCACGTTCAGGAAGTCGGGGTTGGCGTAGTCCAGCGCCTTCTTCAGGATGTTCAGCGCGTCGCCGATCCCCTTGTCTTCCCACGAGGTCGAGCCAGAGAAGAGGCCCTTGAACTTGTCCGGG
>VGOD01000022.1 GCA_016876015.1 Chloroflexota bacterium | reverse complement strand
TATCTTGCCGCCGGTTGGAGTGCTAACTTGAGTATACGCACCACCGCCGCGCGCCCCATGGCGCCCAAGCAGTCCGATCATTGCCAGAGCGTCAACTATTCATCTTATGTTAATGGAAAAGTCCTATCAATATAGCCCTTGACGAAAGTCAACGGTGTGCGCAGCTCGTGCGAAACGGTCTGGATGAACTCATCCTTCATCTCATCCATGGCTCGCAGCTCGGCGTTGACCGCGGCGAGTTGTCCGGCGCGCTCCTGCGCGGTCTGGTAGAGACGAGCATTCTCCACGCCGATCGCGATCTGGTCGGCCAGGGTCTCCAAGACGAAGCGATCGGCTTCGTCGAAGCCGCCCACAAGATGGCTTTGCACATCCAGCAACCCCACGACCCGGTCGCCCAAACGCGTGGGCACGGCGATCTCCGAGCGCGTTTCGGGCAGCAACAGGTGCGGTCGATAGCGAGGATCCGCGCGCACGTCACTGACGATGATGGTTTGACCTGCGCCCGCCGCCTGGCCGCAGATGCCCTGCATCCCGATGCGCAAGTGCAACCCCTTGGCCACGATCCGCTGGCCGATCTCGCCACTGCCCGCGCGCGCTACCAGATATTCGCCCGTTTCGTCCACCAGGAAGATGTGGACGTGGTAGTAGTCGAAACGTCGGGAAAGCACCTCTGTGACCTGGCTGAGCAGTTCGTCTGGGTCCAGGATCGCGCTAATCCGACCGGTCACCTCCTGAATGGTCTGCAACTGCATGGCCCGGCGTCTGGTTTCGGCGAACAGGCGCGCGTTGGCGATAGCGATCGCCGCCTGATTTGTGATCGTCTGAGCCAGAGAAATCTCAGCCGGGGTGAAGTCGCGCAGTTCGCCCAGTTCATCCAGCCCGATCGTGCCGATGACTTCCCCGCGCACGATCAGCGGCAGGAGCAGAATGGATTTCACCCCGCGTTGCGCCATGATGTCGTGCACGTTGGCCAGCAGCGGGTCGTGCTGGGCATCGCGGATGGCCAACGGCGTTTTGGTCTCCAGGATGCGCGCCAGCGACAGATTGTTCGCCACGGGAATACGATACCTGGCCATCTCTTCGGCTGCGCGCAGCGGATGTTCGGCGACCAACTGACCATAGCCTTCCGCCCAGTCGAATAGCACCAAACCGCTCTGCTGGATGCCCAGCGCTTCGACCAGGCTGGTTACGGCGCTCTGCATCACGTCGTGGGGGTCGAGTGTCGCGCTGAGGAGACCTGAAATACGGTTGACCAACGCCAATTCCTGGCTGCGCTGCTCGGCGCGCGTCAGATGGTCTTGTAGCTCCTCGAGCAGCCGCGCCCGCTCGATCGCGAGCGCGGCTTGTTCGGCAATCGCGCTCACCAGTTGCACGTTTTCCGCTGAGTAGTCGGTCGGCGCGCTGGATGTCAAGGTCAGCACGCCGATCGTCCGGCCCAGGTGGATGAGTGGCACGCCGAGCCAGGCGCGCACCGCGGCGGCTGTCGCAGTGCGTTGCCAGCGGGGATCGGTCAGGACGTCTGGCACGGCCACCGGCCGGCCGATTTCCGCCACGTAGCGGTTGAGAGGAAAGTCGTCTCGGCCGTACCGCCGGCCGACCACCGCCGCCTCGGGCGGAAAGCCAACGGCGCCGACAATCAGCAGTTCAGAGCCTTCGAGCAGGGCAATCGAGGCGCGTTCGAACTGCACCAGCCCGCCCAACAGATCCAGGATGAGATGCAACACTTCATCCAAACCCATGACCGAGTTGATCGCCGCCGTCACCTGGTTGAGCACGGCCAGCTCGGCCGCGCGCTGCGCGGTGCTGGTATAGAGGCGTTGATTCTCGATCACGATCGCCATCTGATCGGCGAACGCCTGGACCACCGCGACATCATCGGCAGCGAATGCGCCGGGCACCGCGCCATCCACGTTCAGGACGCCGATCAGACTGGCGCGCTCGCGGCGCGCGCTGCCCGGTCGCCAGATCGGCGCACCGATCCAGGCCTGGATGCGCTTCAAGGACTCGCTGAACACTACCCAGCGTGCATCGGCGAGGACATCGGGCAGGTAGAGCGGTGCGCCCGACTCGATCATGGCCGCGACTTTGCGATCAGTGGTCACATCCCAACTGTAGCCGACCATTTCTGAAGGCATAGTCTCGCCGCGGCCCGCAATGATGCGCAGCCGGTCTCCCTCGACCAGGCCCACCGATGCGCTGCCGTATGCCAGCACCTCATTGAGCAGCGCCAACAGGCGTTTGAGCTCGGCCGCCAGATCGGCGCCTCTCGCTGCGGCGGGAATCTTGCCGGACGCCAAGGCGGGTTGCTGAACGACCTGGGGCGCCTTGAGCAGCGTCTCGGCCAACCGCCGCGCGCGGCGTTCTTGATCCAATAGCCGCAAGTTGTGGATCAGTACCCCCAGTTGGCTGGCATAGAACCCCAACAGGTACGTCTCGGTCTCGTCGAAAGATGCTCCGCCGGCCTTGTTCGCCAGGCGCAGCACGCCCACGATCTGCCCTTCGGCGCGCATCAGAGCCAGCAACACCTCGCATTCACCCGCATCCCGGCTGAATTGCGCGTCGGCCAGGTGGATGTGCTCCTGATCCAGCAGGCGCATCACGCCGTGCTCTGGCCAGGCAGCCAGAAGCTCGGCGACCCGATGGGGAGGATACGCGGAGAGCGCCTGGGCCTGCGCGTCGGTCATACCGACACAGTGACCCACACGGCGGAGATCGCCGCGTTCCGGGTTGTACAACGCCAGGTCGCACTGCGTCGCGCGGAAAAAGGCTGCGGCTTCGTCCACCGCAGCCGCATACAGGCTCTGGAGATCGCGCATGGCACCCAACCGGCGCAGGATAGCCTGCAACGCGTCGAGCGTTGCGAGTTGGTCAGGTGCGAGATGAGCAGATAGGTTGGGCATTTCGTGTACACGTAAATGACGAACCAGCGCCCGCCGGTGGCTGGAAGCTATCCGGCTACTTGACTAGCGTTTACGACGCGACGAACGTCCCTGGCTGGGACGACGGGACGGCTGCGCTGGCGGGGGGCCGCCTTTCCCGCCGCCAGTCGGAGCGGCCGCGCCTGCGGCGGCGCGCGGCGCGGCCGCGGCGGCTTGGGCCAGGTCTCGACCCTGGTCAGTGCGCATGTGACAGTGCTTGTATTTCTTGCCGCTGCCGCACCAGCACGGATCGTTGCGGCCAATGGCCATATCCCGGCGCAGCGTGCCGCGGGCATCCACAACCGCGCCGCTGAGGGCCAGGCGTTCTTGCACGCGTAACGCCTGCCGGTGCGCGGCGATGATCTGTTGATGCCGCGGCAGATCGAGGAAGAAACGATCCACCACGGTCTTGTCAATCTCGGCCAGCAGCCGGTCGAAGCTGGCGAAGCTCTGACGATTGAATTCGATCAGCGGGTCACGCTGGGCGAAAGCCTGCAGGCCGATGCCATCTCGCAGCTCTTCCATCGCTGTGAGGTGTTGCGGCCAAAAAACGTCAATGGCCTGGAGCATCTGCGCCTGGCAATACTCGCGCATGGCCTGGCTGCCCAACCGCTGTTTGGCCGCCAAGATAAGGGTCGCTCGGAATTCTGGCCGCAGCTCCTCCAACAGCGAACCTGCGAGCGCCAGAACCGCATCATCGCTCAGGTCAGCCAGGTCGCGGTCGGCGATGGCCGCCGGCAGAATGTCGCGATCCGCGGTTGCCAGATCGAGAGCTGGGTCTTCGGCCGCTGCGGCGAGGCGGGCCGGCTCGACGCGCGCCAGCGCAGCGGTCGTCTCGTCGCGCAGCTCCGCGATATCCACGTCGGCCAGCGATCGCATCTCTTCCGCGCGTGCTTGCTCAGGATCCAGGTAGCTGTAGCCGTTCTCGCCGAGCTGCACGTAGTAGGCTGAAAGGGTGAGGTCGAACAGCGTCTCGACCAGATGGTGCAAGCGGTCGTTGGCCAGGTCCTCCATGCAGGCTACCACGGTGTCCACCGCGAAGTCGCTAAACGATCGGCCAACGGCCTGTTGTTCGCGGTCGAACTGCTGGCGACTGGGGCGTTCGCGGCTCAGGCCCTCGAACATCTGTCGGATGATCTCAGTTCGACTCTGGCGTTGCGCCCCGATGACCTGCGCATCTACTCCGCTGGCTTGCAGCAGGTCGAGCAGATTCTCGTGGCGGCGCACGTATAGTCCACGCGCCAGCTCGCGTTGCTCGATGGGGTTGCGGCCTGCGGCATACACCAGGTTCAGATCGGGCGGCGGCGGCAGGAAAAGCAACGTGTTTTGCAGTTCCACGACCAGCATCCGATCAGGCCAATCGGTGCGGGCCGCCTGGCCGGCCAGATCGCGCAACTCCAGGCGCAACTCTTCGACCGGCGCATCGGCCAGCCGGGCCGCGACCTCCTGGCTGATCGGCATGAGGCTGCTCAGCCGTTGGAGCACGGCCCACGCATTCACCTCATCGGTGACGGAATTGCTGTTGGCGGCCAGCGCGTTTTCGATCTCGGCGTTCAGCCAGTTCTCGAAACCGGTGGAGTACTGTTCGACCTTGTCGTGCAGCACCTGGCGAAACAGCCGCCGCACTTCGCCTTCCAGCCCGGCGCGCTCGCCCTCGATGATGCTGCGCCGGCGGCTGTAGATCGCCTCGCGCTGCCGGCTGATCGGCGTGTCGAACTCCAATACGTACTTGCGCATATCGAAGTTGAACGTCTCGGCCTTGGTTTGCAGGTTTTCGATAGACTTGCTGACCATGCCCGAGGGTGGGAGCTCGACATCCTCGCCGACGCCCAACCGCTCCATCAGACCCTGAATGCGTTCGCCGCCGAAGCGCCGCATCAGGTCGTCATCCAACGCAATGAAGAACTGCGAGGAGCCAGGGTCGCCTTGCCGCGCCGCGCGGCCGCGAAGCTGGTTGTCAATGCGCCGCGCCTCGTGGCGCTCGGTGCCGATGATGTGCAACCCGCCCATGGTCCAGATGTGCTGGCGGCTCTCGGCGCACTGCCGCTTCACCTCTTGCACGACGCCGATCAGGCTGGGGGGCAGGGCGGGCGTCTCCCGACAGAGCTTCTGCGCGGCTTCGAGATTGCCGGCCAAGACGCTGCGCACCAGCGCCGCGCGGACTTTGTAATGGTCTTCATACAGGCGATCGGCCAGGAACTGCGCCAGCTCATCGCGCGCGGCTGCCTGCTCGAACGCACTCCACTGGATGAAGAAGCGGCTGAGCCAGGGCGCTACTTCGGGCGAGATGCCGCGCTCCTCGGCCAGCGCACGCGCCTGGTGCACCAGACCAGAGCGCGTCAACCGCGCCAGATCGCGGCCGATGGTCTCATCCACACCGAAAAGGGGGCGCAGCCGATGGACAACCAGATTGGCTGCGATGCCTAGAGGGCTGCTGTTCCACTGGCGCGCCAGCTCGAATTCGTCGCGGATGGCGAGCAGTGCATCCACGAGATCGGCCGATAGGCCCGCGTGCGACGACGCATCACGGCGGGCTTGCTCGATCTGTCCGCGAGCCACCAGTCGCGCCAGGTGGCCCAGGCTTTGGCGGGTGAAGCTACGTTCCTCCATTAACTGCATCGCCAGCCCTTCCGCGTTGCCGCCGAGCAAGATGTCAGTGCCGCGGCCCGCCATGTTGGTCGAGATGGTGACCGCGCCGGGCCGGCCAGCCTGGGCGACCACGGCCGCCTCTTTCTGATGCAGCTTGGCGTTCAAGACGGTGTGCTCGATGCCCGCGCGCGCCAACTCTTTGCTCAGCAGCTCGGAGCTTTCCACCGAAATCGTGCCCACCAGGATCGGCCGTCCTTCTGCGATTACCGTGCGGATTTCCTCGATGATGGCCAGGTACTTCATCCTGGCATTGGGGAAGATGCGGTCGGGATAGTCAAGGCGTCTGAAGTAGAGCGGCTCGCCGGGCCGGTCGCGGCGACGGTATTCGATGACTGCGGCGCCGTTTTTCTTGCTTTGGACCTCCACCAGCTCGCGTGACCGGCTGGCCATATACTCGACGTTGGTGGGAATGACCACGACATCCAGGTTGTAGATCTTGCGAAACTCGTCCTGCTCGGTGGCTGCGGTGCCGGTCATGCCGGCCAGCTTCTGATACATGCGGAAGTAATTCTGGACCGTGATGGTGGCCAGGGTCATGGTCTCGCGCTGGACTTCGACCCCCTCCTTGGCCTCGATGGCTTCGTGCAGGCCATCGGAATAGCGCCGTCCCTGCATCAAGCGCCCCGTGTTGGGATCCACGATGATCACCTCTCGCTCCTGTACGACGTAATCATGGTCACGATGATACGCGTACTCGGCGCGCAGGGCGTTGTCCAGGTAGTGCGTCAGCTCGTAGTGCTGAGGATCGTAGAGGCTTTCGCCGGCCTCGACATTGACCTCTGCCAGCATCTCCTCCACTTTGCGGATGCCATCTTCGGTCAAGGTGATGGATTTGGTCTTCAGATCAAGGTTGAAATGGCCGTTGGGCGGCGCTTCTTTGGGCCGCGTGTTGGGCCGCAGACGCCGCACCAACTCGGCGAAGCGCCGATACTGATCGGGCGCCTCGCCGGCCGGCCCGGAGATGATCAGCGGCGTGCGCGCTTCGTCAATCAGGATGTTGTCCACCTCATCCACGATGCCGAAGAATTGCTTGCGCTGCACCGTGTTCGAAATGTCGCGCGCGATGTTATCGCGCAGATAGTCAAAACCGAACTCGTTGTTCGTGCCATACACGATGTCGGCCAGATAGGCTTCTCGACGCGTGACTGGCTGCCAGTGAACCAGGCGCTCATCTTCCTGGCCCGCGCCGGGGTCAACGTAGTTGGGATCATACAGCCCAGAGAAGCCGGCGGTCACCAGACCGACCGAGAGGCCCAGCAGATGGTAGATGCGCCCCATCCAGCCGCCATCACGCCGCGCCAGGTAGTCGTTCACGGTGACGAGATGACAGCCTTTGCCCAGTAACGCATTCAGATAGAGCGGCAGCGTGGCCACCAGGGTCTTGCCTTCGCCGGTCTTCATCTCCGCGATCGCGCCCCTATGCAGCACCGCGCCGCCGATCAACTGCACGTCGTAGTGGCGTTGGCCGATGGCCCGGATGGCGGCTTCGCGCACTGTCGCAAAGGCGCGCGGGAGGACGGCGTCCATGGCAGCGCGCTCCGCCTCCTTCAGCTCCTTTTCGAGCCGTTCGACCTCGGTCTTAAGCGGTATCTGGCCGGCCTGGTCCGTCTCATTCAGCCAATCTGCGCGCGCGGCAGCCAACTGGTCGCGCAGGTCGCGCGTCTGCTCGCTGATCTGGCTGCGGAAGAGCTCGGTCTGGCCGCGCAGATCAGCTTCGCTCATGTCGTGAACTTCGGACTCCAGCGCATTGACTTCGTCAATGATCGGTTGCAGCTTTCTGACTTCTCGTTCGCTTGCGCTGCCGAAAACTGTCTTTACCAGGGACTTAAACATGGATGCTGAATCCTCAATAGGTGCAAGTTCAGGTTGCATGGATTATACCACACTACCGGCCGATTGACGACTTCGCAACATAGCAGATTCGCCGTGCGGGCTACGGTCAGGAGGCCGGGAGCAGGAGACAGAAGGCGGTTGCTCATGCCGGCCGCGGCGCTATGGCGGCTGAAAGACAGGGGGGCTGGATTCCAGGCTTTAGCCGGTTTGGTGGTCGGCGGCAGAAACCGGCTGATCCAAAAGGAGGCTTCGCACAGCCTCGAAACCAGAGCGCTGGGCGGCCAGTGTCAGGCCAGAAGCTCGTCGTTTGACAGAACCCCGGCTCTTGTGGCATACTGTGGCCAGTTGAAACGCCAACGACTGTGAACCGGGCGAGTAGCCGGCGCGACGGGATTCAGAGAGTCTCTGACGGTGGAAATGAGGCATCTACGACGCCGATGAATGGGCCGGGGAGTCGGAACCGGAAGCGCCGCCGTTATCGGGCGTGCGATGCGACCTCTCACCCGGCCGGCGGGTGCACCAGCGGCGCATCGGCAGAGCGGGGCCGATCACATGATTGGCCCAAGCAGGGTGGCACCACGAGATCAAACGCCTCGTCCCTGGATGTCAGGGGGACGGGGCGTTATTGTTTTTGACGGAGGATGAGCTATGAGCGAGAGACGCCGCATTCTCACCGGTGATCGGCCGACGGGCCGCATGCACGTGGGGCACTATGTGGGCAGCTTGCGGAACCGGGTACGCTTGCAAGACGAGTACGAGTGCTTCTTCATCATCGCTGACTTGCATATGCTGACCACCAGGAACAGCAAAGAGGAGATCGCGCAGGTGGCCGACAACGCGCGCGGCATGGTGCTGGACTACCTGGGCGTGGGGATTGACCCCGAGAAGTCCACCATCTTCCTGCAGTCGGCCGTGCACGAAACCAGCGAGTTGGCGCTGTACTTCGGCGACCTGGTGACAGTGCCGCGGCTGGCGCGGCTGCCCAGCATCAAAGAGATGGCACGCGCAGCGCTGATGGATGAAGAGACGATGCCCTTCGGATTGCTCGGCTACCCGGTGTTGCAGGCCGCCGACATCCTGTTGCCGCGCGCTCACCTGGTGCCGGTGGGCAAGGATAACCAGTCGCACGTCGAGATCACCCGCGAGATCGCCCGCCGGTTCAACAACCTGTACGGCGAGGTCTTCCCGATCCCCGACGACCTGGTGGAGGGCGATACCCTGCCCGGCACCGACGGCCAGGCCAAGATGAGCAAGTCGTTGGGCAACGTGATCTTCCTCAACGACGATGCCAAGACGGTCCGCAAGCGGGTTTTCAGCATGTACACTGACCCGAACCGCATTCGCGCCGACATCCCCGGAACCGTCGAGGGCAACCCGGTTTTCACCTATCTGGACCAGTTCGACGCGGACAAGGCGGCCGTGGCCGAGCTCAAGGAACGCTATCGCGGCGGTCGGGTGGGCGATGTGGAGGTCAAAGAGCGCCTGACCACCGTTCTGAATGCCTTCCTGGATCCCGTCCGCGAGCGCAGCGCGCACTATGCCGCGCAAAGCGGTCTGGTGGATGAGATCATCTACCGCGGCACGCTGCGCATGCGCGAGATCGGCGCAGAAACGCTGCGCGAGGTGAGAAAGGCGATGGGTCTGGCCGGCGTCTTCAACCGCATTTCACGTAAGGCGGAAGAGCGGATGAAGAAGGTCGGTAGGTAAGTTGGTAGATTGGTAAATTGGTACACTGGTACATTGGTAAGTTGGGAGACATCGAGGGCTGTTCCACCAATCTGCCAATCCACCACAGCCACGGGAGCCACTCATGCCGCCAATCCAAGCCATCACCTTCGACATGGGCGACACGTTGGTGGACCTGGGCGAGGGGCGCGGGGACTATGAGGCACGGGTGATCGTGCGCGCCGGCCGGGTCTACGATGCGCTGGCCGCCAGGGGCGTGCGCCTGCCGCCGCGCGATCACTTCTGCCGAGAGGTGGCCCATCACAGCGAGGCTCGCTACCAGGCCGCGCTGGTCGAGCTGCGCGGGATTGCGATCTATGACGTGCTGAGCTGGTTGTTGCCGCGCATGGGGATCCCGGCCGACGATGGGCTGGTGCGCGTCGCGGGCGAAGCCTTCTATCAGCATGGCGGCGTTGAAGGGCCGCCCCTGCGCGCTGGCGCGCGGGACGTGCTGCAGGCGCTGCGCGACCACGGCTATAGGCTCGGCGTCATCTCCAACACCCTGCAACCCGGCGCTATCGCGCAGGCGGGGCTGGCGCGCCGCGGCCTGCTGGATTTCTTTCACACTTGCATCTACTCATCGGAAGTGCAGGCGGCCAAGCCCCACCCTGCGATCTTCCGCGTCGCGCTCGAAGCCCTCGGGGTCCGGCCGGAATGCGCGTGGCACGTGGGCGATCGGCTGATCGCGGATGTGCAAGGCGCGCAAAGCGTCGGCATGAAGGCCGTGCTGATCGAAGTCGCGCATCGCAGCGAAGACGCCCGTGCAGATATCGTCCCCGATGCGCGCATCCGGGAACTGCCCGAGTTGCTGGATGCGTTGGCTTTCAAAGTTCGCACATGACGTAGGACATACTCCACCGTCGGCTGCGGCCCTACAATAGATTACTGGTCTCAGTGGACTGTGAGAGCATCCTGAGCAGAGCAAGGTGGTAGATCCCACCCCGCATCCTGAGCACGCGCGGCAGGATGCGGTTGCTCTGCCAGGATGCTTCTCTGTGTAACCCAGCAAGTGCCAGGCACTTCCGAAGTGCCTGGCACTTGCTGGGTGGTTTTCAGGACAAAGCGCATCGTAGGAGCAAATCGGACATGGCTGCAATAGAGGATGGGCGTTTGCACCAGCAGGGCGATCGCGAGAAGCGAGGCGCCGCGCTGAGCTCGGTTTTCGCAGCGATTTTCCTGACGCTGATCAAGCTGGTGGTCGGTATTCTCACCGGCAGCCTGGGCATCTTGGCCGAGGCCGCCCATTCAGGGCTGGATCTGGCGGCGGCGGCCATGACCTTTTTCGCGGTGCGCGTTTCCGGTCGGCCCGCGGACCGCGAGCACACCTACGGCCACGGTAAGATTGAGAACCTGTCGGCTCTCTTCGAAACACTCTTGCTGCTCGTAACTTGCGTGTGGATTATATACGAAGCGATCCAACGCCTGTTCTTCAAGAGCGTCGAGGTGGATCCCAGCATTTGGGCGTTCCTTGTCATGTTCATCTCGATCACCGTGGATTACAGCAGATCGCGCTTGCTATACCGCGTTGCTAAGAAGTACGATAGCCAGGCGCTCGAAGCCGACGCCCTGCACTTCTCCACCGACATCTGGTCGTCGTCGGTGGTGATTGGCGGCCTGGGGCTGGTCTGGTTGTCGGAAAGGCTGGCCGTTCCCTGGCTGGTGAAGGGCGATGCGCTGGCAGCCTTGGGCGTGGCGGCCATCGTCATTTGGGTCAGCCTGCAATTGGGCCAGCGCACCGTGACCGCGTTGATAGACGGCGTGCCCGCCTCGCTGCGCGGCGACATCGTCCGCGCCCTGAATGCCCTGGGCGGCGCCGAGATCAGGCGCGTGCGGGTGCGCCAAAGCGGCCCCGAGAGCTTTGTGGATGTGCAGTTGTCGGTTAGCCGCGACACGGCCTTCGAGCGCACCCACGATCTGGCCACCCAGGCCGAAGAAGCTGTGCGCGCGATCCTGCCCGGCGCCGACGTGGTCGTTCACATCGAGCCGACGCAAACCACTGACGAGGGGATGCTGACCACCGTGCGACTGCTGGCCGGCCGGCATGGCCTGGCCGCGCACGGCATCCGCATCTACAAGCTGGGCGCCGGCGGCCGCCTGCTGGAGCTGCACCTGGAGGTGGACGAGGCGCTCAGCGTGGACCAGGCGCACGCGCAAGCCACGGCATTCGAAGATGCGCTGCGCCGGGAGCTACCTGCCGTGCAACAGATCGTCACCCACCTCGAACCGAGCGGCGACGCGATCGCCCCACGCCGGGCGACGGCCGCCAATGAGGTGCAGGTGCGCCGGGTCTTGGAGCGGCTGCGCAATGAAGGCGGCTTCGACTGCCAGCCGCACCAGATCACGCTGCGTCGCATCGGCGGCGAGCTGTCGCTGACGTTTCATTGCACGGTGGATGCGCAGACGCCCCTCGCGGCCGCGCACGCGCTCACCGAGCGGATCGAAGGCGACTTGCGCCGGGAGATCGCGAACTTGGGGCGGGTCGTGATCCACGTCGAGCCGCCGGAGCAAGGTGGCGGGTGATCAGGCGACTGGCGGTTGAAATCCACGGCGCGGTTCAGGGAGTTGGCTTCCGGCCGTTTGTCTATCGGCTGGCGACCGAGTTGAGACTGACAGGCTGGGTGATCAACGATACCCAGGGCGTCTTCATCGAAATAGAAGGCTCCGAGTCGCAAACGCGGCGTTTTCTCGAACGCCTGCCGGCCGAGACGCCTCCGCGCGCCCTCATTCAGACCATTGAGACGACCTGGTTGGAGCCGGCCGGCTATCAGCGATTCGAAATCCGTCACAGCGAGCGCGGCGGCGCCAAGACGGTTTTCGTCTTGCCCGATATGGCCGCGTGTCCCGATTGCGTGGCGGAGGTCTTCGACGCCTCCGATCGGCGTCATCGCTATCCGTTCACCAATTGCACCAACTGCGGCCCGCGCTTCACCATCGTCGAGGCGTTGCCTTACGATCGGCCCCAGACCACCATGCGTCGCTTCGAGATGTGCCCGGCGTGCCGCAGCGAGTATGAGAATCCGCTCGACCGGCGCTTTCACGCGCAGCCGAACGCGTGCCCGGTCTGTGGACCGCGGCTGACGCTGTTTGCGCGATCGCAGACCCCGGACCGCGAGGCGCCAACGACGGGCGACGATCAACCGTCTGTAGTCGCCGAAGATGATGCGGCGCTGGCCCAGGCGGCGAATGCGATACGCGCGGGCCGCATCGTCGCGGTCAAGGGGCTGGGTGGGTTTCATCTGGTGGTGGATGCACGGAATGATGCGGCGATCGGCCGGCTGCGCGCCAGCAAGCCGCGCCGCGCCAAACCGTTCGCGCTGATGGCGCGTGACCTGGCGCAAGTTCGGCAGTTTTGCGAGGCGTCGGCCGCAGCCGAAGCCCTGCTCGCGGCTCCCGAAGCGCCCATCGTACTGCTGCCGAAGCTGGCCGATGGCACATTGCAGATTGCAGAAGGGGTGGCGCCGGGCAACCCCAACCTGGGTGTGATGCTGCCCTATACGCCGCTGCACCATCTGCTGCTGCGCGAGTTGGGTTTCCCGGTCGTGGCAACCAGCGGCAACTTGAGCGACGAGCCGATCTGCACCGATGAACAGGAAGCGATGACCAGGCTCGGCCACATCGCGGACGCCTTTTTGGTTCACGACCGGCCGATTGCCCGCCATGCCGACGACAGCGTCGCATGGATCGTGGCGGGGGTCCCGCGGCTGTTGCGCCGCGGCAGGGGCTACGCGCCTCTGCCGGTGCTGCTGAAGGAGGAAGCCCCGACGGTTTTGGCCGTGGGCGCGCATCTGAAGAACACGGTTGCGCTCAGTGTGGGCCGCCAGGTCTTTATCAGCCAACACATCGGCGACCTGGAGACGCCGGAGGCGCTGGCGGCATTCGAGCGCGTCATCGCTGATTTTCTGCGGCTGTACGAAGCGCAGCCGGTCGCCATTGCTCACGACCTGCACCCCGACTACCTCTCGACGAAATGGGCTCAGGAGAACTGCAAATCGCAAACTGCAAATTGCAAATTGCAGATTTGCAATTTGCAGTCTGTTATCCCTGTCCAGCATCATCACGCGCACCTGGCCGCGTGCCTGGCCGAGAACCAGGCGGATGGCCCCGCGTTGGGCGTGACGTGGGACGGGACCGGCTACGGCGCGGATGGCACGATCTGGGGCGGAGAGTTTCTGCTGGGCGATGCGGCCGGCTACGAGCGTGTCGCGCATCTGCGGCCGTTCCGGCTGCCCGGCGGCGATGCGGCGGTGCGCGAGCCGCGACGGGCGGCGCTCGCTCTGCTGTGGGAGCTTTACGGCGACGCGGCGCTGGACATGGATCACCTGGCGCCCATCCGCGCGTTCCAGCCGGCCGAGCGTCGCGTGCTGGCCCAAATGCTGCGCCAGGGGTTCAACGCGCCGATCACCACGAGCGCCGGCCGTCTCTTCGATGGCATCGCGGCCCTGAGCGGGCTGCCCGGCGAGATCAGCTTCGAGGGACAGGCTGCGATGGCGCTGGAATTCGCGGCCGACGCGCAGGAGATGGGAGCGTATCAGATTGAGTTGAGGGCGGCAGAGGGTGGATTCGATTGGGGACCGTTGGTGGCTGGGGTGCTGACCGACTTGCGGCGTGGCGTCTCTCAGGGTATTATAGCCGCGCGGTTTCATAACGCATTGGTTGAGGCGATCATCGAGGTAGCGCAGAGGGCCGGCGTGGCGCGCGTCGCGCTGACCGGCGGCTGCTTCCAGAATCGGCTGTTGACCGAGCGCACGGCCGATCGCCTGGCAGCCGGCGGCTTCGAGGTTCTGCTCCATCGGCAGGTCCCGCCGAACGACGGAGGGATCAGCCTGGGGCAGGCGGCTGTCGCCGCGGCGCAGCTATCGCGATTAGCTCGTATTTCGTAGTGCGTATTCCGTACACGCACTACGCAGTATGTGAATGCTCACCCCAACAGGAAGCCCAATGAGCAAGCAATGTGCGCCGCACGAGCTTGATGAAGAGTTGCTGTCGGCGGCAGAGGCCTTTCGCGATGCCGACTTGTCGGAAGCGCGTTGGCAAGTCTTCGAGCAGGAACGGCGCCTCAAGCGTGCAGTGATCGAGTTGCAGGAGCCTGCATACGGGGTATTGGAGGAGTTAGCCCGCCAACAGAACCGAAGCGTGTCGCGGATGGCCGAGGAGGTAATGAGTCATCTTCTAGCCATATTCACTCCTGCTGCTCTGGAGCCGCAGGCCCGTCTGCGCGATCAGCCGGTCTCTTATGACGTAGGGAAGCCCGTATCGTGATTTGGCGGCGAGCGGGCAGTGGTCAAAAACGTGGGCACGCCGATCAGCGTGGTCGCAGGCTATGCTCGGCCCGGCCTGGCGCCGGAAGATTCCGCAGAGGAGGTGCATGCGGCGTTGGCCCCAGCGATGGTCTACGATGCGCTGAGTTACTACTACGACCACCGCGTCGAAATTGACCGCGAGATCGCGGAGAACACCGAGGAGGCTCTTCGGTTGCGGCTGGCCGAGCGAATGCGCTCGACAGCGGATTACTAGCGGATCACAGGTCAATCAGGCCACAGATCAGCACGAATCAGGCTCTCGAAGGCGCCGCAATCAGTGAAGATCCGTGGCTGATCGGTCTCTACTGCGCAACTCCTGTCATTCCAATACCCACACACTGGGCAGGGCTCGGTCAGGAGACCGCACCCAACGGAGGAAGGGAAGTATGGAGCTAACAGTCTACTGGCGCATCATTCGCCGGCGTTGGTGGTTGCCGGTCGCCCTGGCGCTGCTGACGGCCGTCTTGACCCTGGTCATGCAGCAGCCATGGCAGCCGCGACCTGCGGTCTACAGCGCGTCCATGCGCTTCAACGTCGGAGTGCAGCCAGAACGCATCCCTGGCGTCTACACCTACGACCGCTATTACACCATGCTGACCTCCGAGTACCTGGTGGACGACCTGGGCGAGATCGTGCGCAGCGGAGTCTTTGCCAGCGCGGTCAGCAAGCGGTTGGCGGGCCAGGGAATCGCAGTGCCGACCAGCGCGATCGGGGCGAGCACGCAGCCCGGCAAGCTCCATCGCATCCTGACCGTCAGCGTGACCTGGGGCGACGAGGCGCAACTGCGCGTCATCGCGGAGGCGGTGGCGGCCACCCTGACCGAGCGGAGCGCGGATTTCTTCGGCCAGTTCAGCGCAGCCGAGGCCGACATCCGGCTGATTGACCCGCCGGCCATCGGTCGCGTCGGCCGCTCGGCGCGCGAGCAGCTCGACCTGCCGTTGCGCGTGCTCCTGGCGCTGGCGGCCGGCCTGGCGCTGGCGTTTCTGCTGGACTACCTGGATGACTCGGTGCGCGACAGGGTGGACCTGGAGCGCCTCGGCCTGCCGGTGCTGAGCGAGATACCGCGAGGGTAGGTTGTGGACTGCGCCCAATTCAGCCGGGCCGTTCAATTGGTGGAACGGCCCACGCTGGACCGCCTATGGCGTGATCCTGGCTGTGCTGCTGGCCTGGACGGTGGTGCTCGAGCTGCTCAGTCGCACAAAGCTCGTCTCGCCAGGCTACGATGCGGTCGCGCTCGGTCTGATGATCGCGACTACGCTGTGCGCTGTGCGCCGTGCGCCTGATCGCCTACGCTGGCCGGCCCGCGTCCGATCTGCGCTGGCTGGTGGACATCTGGCGCGATCTGGGCGATGTGAACGCCAGGTTTCCGCCGGTCCTGGCGTTGGGTCTGGCCAACCTCTTTCTCTGGCAGCGCGCGACCGCGGCCACCAGTCGCGACCTGGGCTTCTTCGCCGTCGGCGTGAGCTTTCGCCTGGGGCTGCTCTTGTTGATCGCTACGGCTGGCGTCTATCTCTATGTGCGGGGCGAGAGCCTGACGTTCCTGCTGTGGGTCTACCTGGCGGTCGGGCTGACCGGATCGGCCGTTGCGCGCATCCACGAGAAGGCCACGGCCGCACAGACGGCCGGCTCAGCGTTGCCGATGCGGCGCATGGTGCAATTGCTGATGGCGGTGGCTGCCACCGTGGGCGGGACGATGCTGCTGGCGCGCGCCTACACCCCATCCGGCGTGCGCACGTTCCTCCACTGGCTCGATCCCGTGTGGCGACTGGTCGCGCCGCTGTTCGAGGCGTTGCTCTGGCTGGTGGGGCTCGTTCTCGATCCGATCTTGAACTTCATCCAGGCGGGGTTGGCGGCGCTGTTCCGCCGGCTCGCCATTGACATCGCGCGGCCCGCGCCATCTGGCGCGCCGGGCATGACGACACAGCCCCTGCGGTTCGTCATCCCGCCGCAGGTAGCCGTGCTTCTCAAGCAGATCGCCGCGGGACTGGCGATCGCCGCGCTTGCCCTGGTGGTCGTCGGTGTGCTGCTGCTCTTTCTGGAGCGAGCGCAGCGCGGCCGCTCGCTCGCCGATGGCGAGGATGAAGGGGGCGAAAACGCCACCTTCGGCGGCGGCCTATTGCGCCGCGGCTGGCGGCAGGCGCGCGACCTGGCGAACCTGGTGCGGCGCTATGGCCTGAGCCGCCATCTGCTCGAGGCCCTCTCGGTGCAGAACATCTACGCCAACGTGTGCCGGATCGCCCGCCGCCGCGGCCATGGCCGCCGACCGGCGCAGCCGCCCGACATCTACCTGCCGGTGTTGCGGAGCGCCTTTCCGGGCCACGACGCGGCGCTGGAGCGCATCACAGATGCCTACATGCGGGTGCACTACGGTGATCGGCCGGTGACGCGCGCTGAGTTGGCCCAGGCGCGTGCTGACTACTTTGCTCTGCAAACGGCCACGCGAGGGGGCGAGGGGAGAGCCCCGTCCTCGTTACCCGATACATCGCTGTAGAGAAGCTCACAGATAGAAAGTAACACGGATGGGTTCTGAAGACATGATCAGGCAGCATCCGTGTTTTCTTCTTACTCACCACCGCTCATACCGCACGAGTTCGGTCAGCGCCTTGCGCGTCTTGGGGCCGGCCGTGTCCGCGGGAAAGCCCAGCGGCGTGAACGCGACCGGCTCGACCCCCTCTGGCAGGCCGAGGAGCTGCCGTGCGGCCGCTGGATCGAACGCTGCAACCCAACACGTGCCCAGCCCCAGATCCGTGGCAGCCAGGATCAGGTGATCCATGGCGATCGTCGCGTCCACGAACGCATAGTTGACCCCATCGCGCCGCGTCCACGCCTGACCCGAAACCGCGCAGATGCCGATCACCACAGGCGCCTGCCTGAACCATTCCCGGTGGTACAGGCGGCTCAGCTCGGCCTGACGGCCAGCGGTGTGTATCACGATGATCTGGAACGGCTGCCGGTTGGCCGCGGTCGGCGCTGCCTGAGCCGCCTCCAACACCTTCTGTAACATCTCCTCTGGCACAGCATCGGGCTTATAGGCCCGCACACTGTAGCGCCTGGTAACTAAGTCAGAGAATTCCATTCATTGCCTCCTGGTGATGCGTGAAACGTGAAGCGTGAAACGTAAGGCGTCAAGCGTCAAACGTCAGGCGTCAAGCGCAAGGGCAGATGTGACGCATGGCCGATCTATCACCCCGTCCCCGCGTCCTCCTGTCCCCGCGTCCCCGCGTCCTCCTGTCCCCCTGTCACTCCCTCACCCCATCACCCTCTGATCCCGATACGTCCGCGGGTCCACCGCCAGGTCGCCGAGGCGGAGGGCGCTGACGTCCGCGAGCGAGGCGAGCGGCGTGTGCAGGACGACGCGGCGCTTCTGGAAATCAGCCTGACGGAGGATGCCGAGTCCGCGCACGAAGCCGGCCGGGTCCTCCAGGGCGACCAGTTGGTTGTAGGCGAACACCGGGCCTGGGAAGATGGCCATTTGGTCCCATGCCACGCTCAGGGTGTGCGCATCGCTGAAATAGCGGCTGAACTGCTGCGCGCGGTGCGCCTGACGGGTCAACTGGTCGCGCGGCGACACAGCCTCCGATGGCGCCAGCTCAATGAGCCGGGCAGGCCCCCCGCGGCGCAGAGGGGCCAGCAGCGGCTCCAGCTCGTTGTCGCGCTGGATGGCGATGACGGCTGCGGGCTGGAGCAGATTAATCTTGGCCAGTTTCAGATTGAGGCCGCCTTGCGCCGGGTCCACGAGGCCGGTCGTGTCGTAGATCACCGTCTCGGCGCCGGCCATCTGTGCGGCTACGGCCAGCCGGGCGGCCGCGACGACCAGCGTCAGCATATGCCCGCGCGGGGACACCGCGCCGACGAAGCGCCGCCACTGCGGGCCGCCGGGCGGAAACGCGACTTCGCCGGGCAGTCCCAGGGCCAACGTCATCGTGGCCGGCGGGCCGAGCGTGCTCTGGCCAGGATCGCCGTCCAGAAACGCGACTGTGCGGCCTTCGGCGCACAGCCGGCCGTACAAGTGGCGGGCCAGGGTGCTCTTGCCCATGTCGGGCGCGCCGACGATCATGATCACGCCGCGTGGCTCTGCGACCGCGAGTTGTTCCCAGGCTTCTGGAATGTCCATGGATGGGCGTCGGCTCGACCTATCGGCGTTCCCACAGCGCCACGGTTTCCACGTGACACGTCTGCGGGAAGATGTCCACCGGTTGCGCCTCGTGCAGGCGATAGCCTGCGGCCGTGAGGTGGACGGCATCGCGGGCCAGGGTGGCGGGATCGCACGAAACGTAGGCGATACGCCGCGGGGTCAGCGCCGCCAGCTCCTTGATGACCTGCGGCCCGGCGCCAGCCCGAGGCGGATCCATCACCGCCAGGTCTACCCGTTGGCCCTGTCCCCGCAATGCCGGCAGCACCTCCTCGACCGCGCCTTCGTGCAGGCTGACGGCAGGACAATCGTCGGCGTTATGCGCGAAATCCTCGCACGCGGATGACGAAGACTCGATCCCGATGACCTCGCCGGCCGCATCGGCCAGCGCCAACGCGAAGAGACCGACCCCGCAGTAGGCGTCCAGCAGCACGTCCGCAGGTTGTGGATCGAGGTAGCCGAGCACGATGGCTGCCAGCGCCTCCGCGCCGGGGGTGTTGACCTGAAAGAAGCTCTCGGCCGAGACACGATAGCGCCGTCCAGCGATCTCCTCCGCCAGCCACGGCTCACCGATCAGCGGTTGCACCCCGGCCGGGGTGCGCAGGGCGCAGGCGCAGGGCAGGTTGATCTCCAATTCGGGGGCTGCGCGGTCGGCGCTCTCGAACAGGATCAGTGCATCGCCGGTGTTGACCCCGGCGCGCAGGCTGACTCCGCTCAGTCCCGGCCACGCGACATCCAACGCGGCGTGCAGCTCGGCCAGCCGCTCGTGGAGCAACAGGCAGTGCTCCACCGCGATCACCTGATGGCTGGCGCCGCGGCGAAAGCCCAGGGCGCCCTCAGGCGAAAGTGCGAACTGCGCGTGGTTGCGGTAGCCGAAGGCCAACACGCTTTCAGCCCCGGCCGGCTCATGCTCGGCGGTGCTGCCCGCGGCTGGCAGCGCCGGTTCGGCCAGCACGAGCACATCGGCCACGGCCGGCTGCGCGATGCGGCCCAGCCTTCGCAGTTGGTCGGCGACGATTTCCCCTTTCAACGCGGCCTGACGCTCATAGGCGATGTGCTGCCAATGGCAGCCGCCGCAGCCATCCGGCCCGTAATAGGGGCAGGGGGGTTCCACGCGGTCTGGGCTGGCCGCGATGACCTGCGTCAGCCGCGCCCGCGCCCAACGCTCGCGCTCTTCGATCAGCGCGATGCGCACGCGCTCGCCCGGAATGGCATACGGGACGAAGATCACCTTGCCGTCATGCCGGCCCAGCGCTTCGCCGCCGTGCGCGATGCCATCAAGGGTCAATTCGATGATGCGGTCCATAAGGAGTCATCCAGCAGGTCGAGGGCTGTGCGCAGCGCGCTGTTCAACGCTCGGACCTTCTGAGGCGAGAGAGAGCCGATATAGTGCGTCAAGACCGTCTTGGGTAGACTGACCAGCCCGTCGCAATGGAGGAAGTCAGAGCGGTTCTTGTACCTGGCCGATCGTCGATCAATCTCCCTCAACAGGTTCTCGGACAGAGAGAGCGATGTCTTGATTTTCATACTACCAATATACTACTGCCTGCCAGTCGTGTCAAGCCTTTAGCATCGCCCCGCCAGTCGCAGCATCCTGTCCTGGAGACGTCTTCCGTAGCGCCGCCACAGCACAACGATGCCAAGGACCGCTCCACCGCTGGCCAGCCACGCCTGCCACGGCATCTGTTCGGCATACGCGCCGGCCCAGACCGCGGCCGCGATACCAGGGACGCGGCCGAGCGCGCTCGCCGCGATGAGGGCGGGCAATGGCAAGGAGGTCAGGCCGGCCGCAAAGCACATCAGATCATCCGGCAGGCCCGGGATCAGGAACACCACCAAGAAGAAGAGCAGCCCGCGGCCGGCGACGAACCGATCCAGCCTGTCGAGTCTGGCCGCATCCACCAGCCGCGCCGCAAGGGGCCGGCCAGCGAGGCGCGCCAGCGTCATCGCCAGCGCGGAGCCCAGTGTGGAGCCGAGCCAACTGTAGAGGGTCCCCTGCCAGAAGCCAAACAGCAAGCCTCCCACGAAGTTGAGCGCCTGCCCTGGGATCGGCGCGGCGATCGTCTGCGCGATAACCAGACCGATGAGCACAAGCGGTCCCCAAGCCCCAGCGCCGCGCACCTGCGCGAGCAGTTGTTCTCGCGCCGCGAAGACGCCCGCGATCGGGCCGAGGCCAACGAGGAGGGCGACGACCATAACCGCCGCGATCAGCAGCAGGGGCAGGAGACTTGCGCCGGCAGCCTGGCCAGGCGATGGCTGCGCTGCGCCTCCCGCCGCGACCCGCGCAGGGCTTTCAGTGATGGTCTCTTCCTGTGGCAGTCCCAGCGGCAACTCATCGTAGAGCCGCCACCGGCCGTCGTGGTCATGCGCCGCGTAGGTCAACGATTTGACGCGAAAGCGCAGCACACCGGTCGTCTCGCAGACCTCCTGCTGGGCCTGAATCAACGCGTCGTCGGAATCGAAAAACCCGATCGTCACGTGTGGAACATAGCTGTAGGGGAGTTGCGGAACGTGGTCGGGGAATCGCTCAGTAAGCGCGGCGTTCAGTCGAGTCAACGCGCCGCCGTCTTCCGGTCGCAGCCAGAGCACATGCTGTTCGCCATGAAACGCGCCGCATTCCTGCAGCGTCACGTCGAATGCAGGCTGGGCTGCAACGCATTTCGCGACCGCCGGCCGCAATTCCGGCCAGCGCGCCAGCGGGATGAACGGCGGGTAGATGATCGTGACGTGAGGCGGAATCAGCCTCCAGTGTGGGTCGTGCGCCGACCGAAAGCGATCCACCCGCTCGCTGATGTCGGCGGGCAGCTTCACGAACAGCGCGCTGCCGCTCCCCCCCGATCCCGGAACACACGTATCTGAGGCGGCGTCGGCCGGCGGCGCGGCCTGCTCTTCGGTTTGGCGCAGGTTTTCGTCCATGGATGCTCGTCCGGTTTCTTGCTCACGCCATCTGGCTGTATAATCGGCCCATGCCATCCAACATCGGACGTGGTTTCCTCTTCCTGGTCGTCTTTGTCGGCGGATTCACCACGCTAGGCGTCGAGCTGAGCGCATCACGCCTGCTCGATCCGTGGTTCGGCAATTCGCTCATCGTCTGGGCCGCGCTGATCGGTCTGATCTTGCTCTACCTGGCGGCCGGCTATTGGCTCGGCGGGACCCTGGCCGATCGCTGGCCGCGCCTGGAGCTCATGTTGCGCCTGGCCGGACTGGCCGCGTTAGGCGTCGGCCTGACGCCGACGTTCGCCCGTCCGGTGCTGCGTTTGGCCAGCCAGGGCGTGGGCGACCTGGATGCTGCGCTGCTGGCGGGCAGCATGGTGGGCATCCTGGCGCTCTTCGCCCTGCCGGTAACACTGCTCGGCTGCATCAGCCCGTTCGCCATCCGCCTGGCGCTGCGCGATGTGCAGGGCAGCGGCGAGGTCGCGGGCCGCATCTATGCGCTCTCCACCGCAGGCAGCATCCTGGGCAGCTTTCTGCCGGTGCTGTTGCTCATCCCCAACATCGGGACGCGGCGCACCTTCGCCAGCCTGAGCATCACCCTTCTGCTGGTCGTCTTGATCGGGTTCCTGCGCACGCGACGCAGGTGGGATGCGCTGTTCGCCTTGCTCGCGGCCGCGCTGGTGGGCTATCTCGGCTGGCGGCCGACCGGCCCCCTCAAGCCTGCCGCAGGTCTGCTCTTCGAGACCGAATCGGCATTCAACTACATCCAGGTGGTGGACGCCGGCATCGAACGCCAGTTGCGGCTCAACGAAGGCGAGGGCATCCACTCGGTCTATCGGCCGGCCGGCGGCCTGGCCGATGGCATTTGGGACTATTTCCTGATCACGCCGGCCTTCAACCCGGCGCCCTACAGACCGGGCCAGGTGCGTCGCGCCTACATCGGCGGGCTGGCCGCAGGCACGATCCCCCGGCTGCTCACCGACGCCTATGGCCCTATCCCGATTGACGGCGCCGAGCTCGATCCCGCGATCATCGCGGCCGGCCGCGCCTGGTTCGACATGAACGCGCCGAACCTGAACGCGGTCGCGGCCGATGCACGGTGGTTTCTGGAGAGGGGTACAGGTTACGATCTGATCGCGGTTGATGCGTATCGGCCGCCTTACATCCCTTTTCACCTGACCACGGTCGAGTTCTTCAGCCTGGCGCGCGACCGCTTGAGCGATGACGGCGTGGCAGCCGTGAACGTTGGCCGGACGCACAGCGACTTCAGCCTGGTGGATGCCATCGCCGCGACGATGGGCCAGGTGTTTCCCAGCGTCTACGTGATAGACGAGCCTGACAACGGCAGCGTATTGGGCAACAGCCTGGTAGTCGCCACGCGCCGGCCGACGACGCTGGCAGACTTCCACCGCAATCTGCCTGCCTTCGACCATCCGCTGCTGGCCGAGGTCGCGCGACGGGTCGCCGCGCACACACGCGTCGCCGCTCCTCCGGCCGCCGCGCCGATCTTCACCGACGACCGCGCGCCGGTGGAACAAGTCGTACACCAACTCGTATTAAGACATATGCTGGACGGCGCAGGGCGCGCCAGGTAGTCCCTGATCACGCTTCTCAACACGGAATACGCAATACGCACTACGGAATACGCAATACGCACCAGGCCATCCGTCATTCACCCGTGGTCGCCCCACTCGGTCAGGGCCGCGGCCTGGGCCAGCAGATTGGCGTGCGGCGTGCCGTCGGGGATTTCGCAGCCGGCCGCGCTGATGGACCGGCGACCGCCCTGCTGCAAACAAGCCAACGTCGCGTCGCGCACCGCAGCAGGCGCTCCGTTGAGCATCACAGCGACCGGGTCGAAGTTGCCGCAAGCAGCCGCGCGGTCGCCGAAAACCTGGGCCGCGTGACCGATGTCCACCATCCAATCCAGGTCAATGATGTCGGCGCCGCTCTCGGCCATATCGGACAGGATGCGCGTGGTGTTGCCGCAAATGTGCAGCCGCGCCAGCGCACCCGCCTCGTGGACCGCCGCGAAGATGCGCTGCTCATACGGCAGCGCGTACTGACGATAGACCCTGGGCGAGACTTGCGATGCGAGCGCATCCCCCAGGCCGATGATGTCGGCGCCGGCCGCGATCTGCGCCCTGGCAAAGGCGATCGCCACGTTGCAGCAGATTGCGAGCAGGTCGCGCACCCACGCCGGCCGGTCGTAGAGATCGGTCAGCAGGTCGCTCACCCCGCGCAGGTCAGCGGCCTCGGCCAGCGCGCCCTCGACCCAGCCCATGATCGGGACCCGGCCGCCGGCCTGGGCGCGGAAGCTGTGAATGGCCGCCAGCCGATCGCTCATGCGCGGCCCCGTTTCAGGCGTTGGCGGTCGCAGCCGGCCCAGGTCGGCCGGGTCAGCCAGCAGAGGCGTGGGGCAGATCGGCAGGCCGTCCGCGGGGAACTCGACGGCCGCGCCGAAGTCGGCGGCCTCGCGGTAGGGATCGGAGATCGCTTGCAGGAGGTCCAGGTCGAAGGCCTCCTGGACCGCCGAATTGGCCGCGCAGAGCACACGATGGTCCAGATAGTAGCGGCGCAGCGGCTGGCCGATGTAGTGGCTGGCGAACTGCATCGTGATGTCGAAGTTGGGCGGCCGGTCTACCGGCTCCCCGCGCAGGCGGGCGGTCAGACGTTCATAGGAGTTCATGGGCAGGCTGCTGATCATATCTCACACCAACTGAAGGAGGCTGGGAAACCATGCTCCGCTCGATCCGCGTGTCATACGCATTCATCGAACGCAACTTCAACCTGGTCAAACGCTATTGGGGCTGGGAGGTGGTCTGGTTGGCCTATTCCATCGCCAACGCCCTCTCCATCACCTTCATCGGCCGCGCATCGTCCGCGATTACCGGCAAGGAGTTCACCCAGGCCGAGCTTGATCGGACGATCCTGTATCTGTTGGTCGGCACGCTGGTCTGGCACTACCTGTCGGTCGTGTTCGACAACGTGAGTGAGATGATCGCCTGGGAGCGTTGGGAAGGCACCATCGAGTACACCTTCATGGCGCCGGTCGGTCGCTTCACGCACATGCTGGGCCAGACGGCCTTCTCGCTGGTCTACGGTTTGCTGCACACCACCGTGATCCTGGTTGCAGTGGCGTTGTTCTTCAACCTCAGCCTGGCCAGCGCGAACGTGCCGGCCGGACTGGCTGTGCTGACGGTCGGCAGTTTGAGCTTCATCGGCTTCGGGATCATGGCTGCGGTGCTGCCGCTCCTCTTTCCCGAGCGCGGCGCGCAGATGACGCACGTCATCCAGGCCGTCTTGCTGCTCGTCTCTGGCGTCTACTATCCGATCAGCGTGCTGCCGGGTTGGATGCAGCCGATCGCCCGCGTCTCGCCCGCCACCTATGTTCTGGAAGGAATGCGCCAGGCGCTACTGGAGGGCGCGACGTTGCGCCAGCTCTGGGGCCAGATTCTGCCGCTGCTTGCGATGGGCATCATCGCGATCCCGGTGGGGGTGTTCATCTTCGGCCGGGCCGAACACTATGCCAAACGGACAGGGAAGCTGAAGCGCAGCGGCTGAGCGCGGCTTCACGGCGCCAGCAGCACCTTGCCGGTAGTGCGCCGGCTGGCCAGGGCGATGTGCGCCGCGGCGGCTTGTTCGAGCGGATAGGTTGCGCCGATGCGCAGCTTGAGCTGGCCGGCCGCGATCATGTCCAACACCGCGTGCGCGTGCCGCAGATAATCGGGCCGCGCCGCGACATAGGCGAAGAGCGACGGCCGGGTCAGGAAGAGCGAGCGCAGCCCCGCCAGGCGCTGGACGTCGAAGAGAGGCGGGAAGCCGCTTGACTGGCCGAATGTGACCATGTAGCCCAACGGCGCCAGGCAATCCAGGCTCTTGTCGAAGGTGTCTTTGCCGACCGAGTCGTAGACCACCTGCACCCCCTGGCCCGCGGTGATGCGTTTGACCTCGGCCAGGAAGTCCTGTTGGGTGTAGAGGATCACCTCGTCGGCGCCGGCCGCCTTTGCAAGCGCGGCTTTTTCTGCGGTAGATACGGTCCCGATGACGGTCGCGCCCTGCATCTTGGCGATCTGGCACAGCAGCAAGCCAACGCCGCCGGCCGCCGCGTGCACCAGGCAGCGATCGCCGGGCTTGAGGGGGTAGGTGCGCGTGGCTAGCACGTGGGCCGTCATGCCCTGGAGAATGGCCGCAGCGCCCTGCTCGAAGCTGAGGCCCTCGGGCAGCCGGATGAGCCGATCGGTCGGGACCAGTGCGTGGGTGGTATAGCAGCCCAGCCCGCCCAGCCAGGCCACGCGGTCGCCCGGTCGCGCTTCCGTCGCCCCCTCGAGCGGGCTGGGGGCCGGTCCTGGCCCGATCGCCTCTACGATACCCGCGCCCTCGCTGCCTGGGATGGCGGGCAGATTCAGCTTGTACCAGCCCATGCGCTGGTAGATGTCTATGAAGTTCACGCCAGCCGCGGCGACCTTCACCAGCGCCTGCCCAGGGCCGGGCGTGGGCGTGGGCCGCTCCTCGACCTTCAGAACCTCGGGGCCGCCGTATTCAGAGTAGACAATGGCTTTCATCCTGGCGCTGCTCCTGTGGGGGATATTCTCTTTGTTGCGGGGCCATCATACCGCGCGAAGCGATCTAGCGCAAGCTTGAAAACTCCCCACGCCTCCTTTAGGATTAGCCGGTTGTGTGCTCTGAGCGCCAAACCGCCTGAAGGCTCGATTCCAGCGGCGATGCGTTCTTGCCAGAGCACATGCTGCCACGTGACATCGAGAACTCAGCATGACGGATGGGGGCGCCTGGCGCAAGACCTTGAACTGCACCCACGTAGAGCGCCCACATTGACCTGACTGCACGGCCGTGCTAGAATGTGCGCCGTGAATGTCATTCTGCCTCCCGAATTCAGCCAGAAGCTCGACACCCTGCCCGACCGGCCGGGGGTGTATCTCTATCGCTCGGCCGATGGCAAGGTGATCTACGTCGGCAAGGCGGTGGTGCTGCGCAACCGGGTGCGGTCCTATTTTCACGAGAGCGCGCGGCACGAATCGCGCACGCGGCGGCTGGTAGCCGAGATCGCCGATCTGGAATGGATCGTCACCGATACCGAGCTGGAAGCGCTGATCCTCGAAAACGAGCTGATCAAACGCTATCGGCCGCGCTTCAACGTGCGCCTGCGAGACGACAAAACCTACCCCTACATCAAGATCCACTGGCAAGACGACTTTCCCAAGGTGAGCATCGTCCGGCGGATGGAACGCGACGGCGGTCGCTATTATGGCCCCTACACCTCCGGCTACGCTGTGCGCCAGACTCTCGATGGGCTGCGGCGTGTCTTTCCCTATCTGGATTGCACGCGCGAGATCACCGGCTGCGACCCCAAGCCGTGCCTCTACTTTCACATCAAACGGTGCGCGGGGCCGTGCATTGCAGCGGTGGACAAACAGGGCTATCGGCAGATCATCGCCGGGCTGGCCGACTTCCTGGCGGGCAACAGCGTGGAAGCGCTGGCCGCCATGAAAGCCCGGATGGAGACGGCCGCCGAGAGGCTCCAGTTCGAACGCGCGGCCATGTTGCGCGACCAACTGCGCGCCGCGACCCAGATCGTCGAGCGCCAGAAGATCGTCAGCGGCAAACAAGAGGATGAAGATGTCGTTGCCTTTGCCCAGGATGGGCGCACCGGCGAGGCATGTGTGCAGGTTTTCTTCATCCGCCGCGGCAAGCTCATCGGCCGGGAGACGTTCGTGCTGGAAGGCGCGACGGCCGAGTACAACGGCGAGTTGGTCGCCTCCTTCGTCAAGCAGTTTTACGATCAGGCGGCCTTTGTGCCCCCCAGCATCTTGCTGCCGAAGGACCTGGACGAGCGAGACATCATCGAACAGTGGCTGCGCAGCCGTCGCGATGGGGAGAAGGTGTTGCTGGCCGTGCCGACCGAAGGGCCAAAACACGACCTGCTCCAAATGGCCAGCGAGAACGCCGCAGCGACATTGGCGACGCTGCAAGCCCAATGGCAGGCCGATACCAACCGCCAGACTGAGGCGCTGGCGCAACTGCAGAAAGCCCTCGGGCTCGCTGCCCCGCCCGGCCGCATCGAATGCTTCGACATCTCCACGCTGCAAGGCGCGCACACCGTCGGCAGCATGATCGTCTTCGCCAAAGGCGCGCCCGAAAAGGGCAGCTATCGGCGTTTCAACGTCAAGGGCCGCGGCGCCCAGGGCGAGCCGGACGATCTCGCGGCCATGCGCCAGGTGCTGCGCCGGCGCTTCCGCCGCGCGGTGGAAAACACAGTGGCCGATCCGGGCCGAACGGCTTCGACTACGCTCAGCCGAACGGCGCGGTCATCGGATGCCTCATGGAAAGTGCTGCCTGATCTGCTCATCGTGGATGGCGGCAAGGGGCAGTTGGGCGTGGCCGTCGAAGTGTTGGCCGAGTTCGGCCTGACAGAGATCGTGCCGGTCGCCGGATTGGCCAAGCAACGGGAAGAACTATTCCTGCCTGGCCAGCCCGCAGGTCTCCTGTTGCCCCCCGGCAGCCAGGGCCTTTTCCTGCTCCAACGCGTGCGCGACGAGGCGCACCGCTTCGCCATCACCGCCCATCGGGAGAAGCGCGGCAAGACCGCGCTCGCCTCAGAGCTGGATGCCATCTCCGGCATCGGGCCCGCGCGCCGGCGGGCATTATTGAAACGTTTCGGCTCGCTGGAAGCCATTCGCCAGGCGTCGCTGGCCGAATTGGCGGCCGTGCCCGGCATGACGCAGGCCGCCGCGCAAAGCGTGCGAGAGGGGTTGTGAAATGCTCGATGCAGCGCAGCAGGCCCAGGCCTGGCAAACCCTGCAGAATTCGCCCCTGTTGGCCAAATGGCCGGACTTTCGGGAGTTCTACCTCCCGCGGCTGACGCAGATCGCCATACCGGCGAACGGCTGGGTGTTCCAGGTTGGCGATCTGGCCGATTACTTCTATTTCGTCGGCGAGGGTAACATCCGGCAGACCGTCCGCCGCAATGGGCAAGTGTGGCTGCAGCAAGAATTGGGGCCGGCCGCGCACTTCGGCCAGCAGGCGCTCTTCGCCGACCGCCAGCAGTCTGGCGCACAGGCCGCGGTTCCCACGACCCTCTATCGGATGGCCCCGGCCGATCTCCGCCTGGCGATGGAACGCAACTTCGACCTGTATGAGATGCTGCTGCGCGAGCGACTGGCTACCCGGCTGCGCCGCATCCCGCTGCTGCGCGATTTGACCGACGCGCAGCTGCGCTGGCTCACGCAGGTCTTCGAGGAGCTGGACTTCGCGCCTGGCGCAGGGCTGCCCTTGGCCGACAAGCCGGGCCTCTGGATCATAGACTGGGGCCAGGTGGAAGTATCGGGCGCCGCCAGCCTGGGCCGGCCGGACTGGCGGCTGACGGCCGGCGCCTTCTTCTTTGCGCAGGGCGCCGGGTTGCGTTTTGGCGCCAACTGCACGGCCCACAGCGCAAAGGCCCGGCTGAAAACGCATCTGTTCTACCTGCCGGCCCGCCACGCCGATCGGCTGATCGCATCGTTCCCCGAGATGGCGCCCCTGTTGCAGCGGCCGTTGGACATAGTGCCGTTGCTGGCGGGTGTGGAGCTGTTCGCCGGGCTGACAGATGAGCAGCGGCGGAGCCTGGCGCAGTTGTGCGCGTGGGAGTTCGTGCCCGCGCAGCAGAACATCACGACCCAAGGCAACATCGGCCACAGCTTCGTATATCTGCGCGACGGCGCAGCCCTCGTCACCGCGCTGGATGATCGCGGCCGGCCGCGGCCGCGCAACTACCTGGCCGCCGGCGACTCGTACGGCGAGACCTCGTTGCTCCAGGGCAAGGTGCGCGATGCCACCGTGCGCGCAGTCAAGGCGCAGGATCAGCCGGGCCGGCCCGGACTGGGGGGCGCCGACCTGATCATCCTGGATCGCCGTGACCTGCAATACACCTTTCGAGACGAGCCGCGGTTGTGGCCGCGCACCGTCGAGCTGGTGGGTCGCTCAGAGGAGCTCAAGGCGCAGGGCCAACCCCTCCCATGGATGTCGGAAGGCGAGTCGGTACGCCTGTATGATCGCGGCCACTTCTTCTGGATCCTGTTCCCCGAATTGGGGGTGTTGGCCGCCGGTCTCCTGATGCTGCTGTTCATTCTGTTGGCGCCGGCCGACTTCCACCCAACCCTGGGCGTCGCAGCGGTGATATTCGGCGCGGTCCTCGTGCTCGTCGGCGTCTGGCTGCTATTCAACTACCTGGATGATTACTATGTGGTGACCACTCGCCGCGTGACGCGTCGCGATCGGTTGTTGCTGATGTACGAGGCCAGGGTCGAGGCGCCGATAGAAACGGTGCAGGATGTCAACATAGACACGAACTTCTGGGGCCGGTTGTTCGACTACGGCGACGTGACTGTGCGCACGGCCGCCAAGATCGGCGCGATCAAGTTCGATCATATGCCCCATCCAGATGCGGTCAGGAGCGCCATTCTGCAAGAGAAGACCGAGGCGGTGGCCGCGCAGCGCAGCCAGGCAAAAGAGACGTTGCGCCGCAGTTTGATCAGCGAGCTGCGCATGGCCCTGCCGATTCCCGAACGCAAGCGCGCTCTGGGGGAGGACGTAGAGTCGTCTGCCCAGCGGACCTGGCGGCGGCGCTTACTGCGCTGGTTTCAACCGGACCCACAGCGACCTGAAATCCTGCCGGGCGTGCGCCGCAAAGGCAAGCCGGGCTGGTTCATGGCGTTGGCCCGCCGCTTCCCGCAGCGGTGGCAGAAGGCGCTGATCGGCGCGCCGCCGCCGCCGCCCAAGCCTCTAAGCGGACAATTCATCTGGCGCAAGCATTGGCTGAACCTGCTCCAACGCACGGGCGCGCCGCTTCTAGCCGTGCTGGCGTTGATCGGCGCAATGGCGATTTTGATCTGGCTGGACATCCATCAGCGCGGCTTCGAGTGGCCGGCGTTGCTCTTGCCCTGGCTGTTCCTGTTCGTCTTGTCTGCCGGGTGGCTCGCCTGGCAGTACATTGACTATCACAACGACATCTACGTCGTCACCGATGAGAAGATCATTGACATCGAGCGCAAGCCGCTGGGGTTGGCCGAGAAACGACTGGAGGGCAGCCTGGTGCACGTGCAGAACGTCGTCGCGGTGCAAAAGGGGTTCTGGGCCATGATCTTCAGCTATGGCGACGTGCTCATCAGCACGGCCGCAGCCGGCGAGGGGTACACCTTCAACATGGTTCCCAATCCCAAGCTGGTGCAGTCAGTCGTGTTTCAGAAGCTCGACGCGTGGCGTGCCAAACAGGACGCACAAAGGGCCCACGAGCGCCAGCAAGAACTGGTCGAGGGGCTGGAAGTGTATGACCAGTTGAAGCGGAGCGGTCTGGGGGGGTGAGGTTGGTAGATTGGTAGATTGGTAAGTTGGTAAATTGGTAGGTCGGTAGATTGGTAGATTGGTGGACTGGGAGATCGGGAGATCGGGAGACTCAGAGATTTCTAAACTGGGCTAGATAGCCCCCGTAGAGCACGTTAACCCTGTCCGGCTTGTCGTCACCTTAGGGTGGTGGCAGGCCGCTGGCCGCTTCGAGTTCGGTACGCCGGGCGGCATGTTGATCAATCAGGTCGCCAACCGCCCGCAGTGGGTCGCGATGCAGGCGCCGCAAGAAGCGATGCGGGGCCTCCGCCTCCTCCAAGCGCTGGCGGTGCTCGTGGTAGACGGCCAGCGGCACCTGGCGGATTTGCGCCAGGAGTTCCTCCTCGCTGGCGGTGCCGAACAGGACCTGGCATTGGCCAAAGTCCCGCCGTTCGCGGGTGCTTTGGCGGCCACTGATGCGGCGCTGGTGCCGGCGCAGGCGGCCAAACAAGGCCTCCAGGCGCAGATTGTCGGGCGGCAGGCCGGGGATGTCATAGCAGTGCAGCAGATCCGGGCCATACGCCCGCCAGGTCCGCTGCCAGGCACCATGTAAGGCCCGTTGCGCGGGCTTGCGCTTGAGATCGGGTGCAAACGTCTGTTGCAGGGCGTCCATCTCTTGCTGCACCTGGGCGCTGCTGACCGCCGGAGCGGCCGTGGCGCTGTCCGGCGGAACTGGGAGCCTACGGACGGGAGAGCGTTGATAGCGCCTCTCCCGTTCGGCTTTTCTCTGACCGGTAGCATACCTGGCTTGCCGGTTCTTGTCAAATCGCGGCAACCGGTTGGAGCATGGTTCTGTACACGATGACCCGCGCCCTATCCAAGTCGCCGTCAATGGCTTTGAGAATATCCTTTTGCTGGCGCAGCCACGCGGCCGGCGCAAGCCCACTCGTCAGCCCCGCGGGCCGCCAGGGGCGGGGCGATCAGCACAACCATACGCGGAGATGACTACGGGGAAGCCTGGCGCAACCGGCTACAACGATCAAGGGGCAATCCAGATATCTGCATGGTGCAACGCTGCGGAGGAGAGCGCTGCGTAAGGATCAGGCCCCCCGCGACGCCGATCGCCGCTGGCCCACCTGCCGGGCAACCCACAGTCCGCCGCCGATCAGCCCGGCCAGCACGAAGACGGCCAGATACTCGATCAATGGAATGCGGATGATCTCGTTCAGCCGCGGCCACTGCCCATTATAGACGACGATCGCGGCCGCGACGAAGACGCCCAGAATCGCCCACTTGACCCACCGGCGCAGGCCAAGGCCATGCATCTGCGTCAGGACGAAGATGCCCGCAAAGCCGAAGGCGAACATCGGCCACAAGTTGTCGCCCTGCATCACTGCGACCAGTGTGCCATGGAAGAACACGCCCACCTCCTGCACCAGAGTCCACCATTTGTTCACGTGCATGCGGGTGAAGGCCAGGCTGCCTTGCAGCATCAGCAGAAACATGTAGAAGAACCCGATCAGATGCCCACTCGTCGCCACCATCGGGTGATACCAGAAGGTGTAGACGACCGCCCACGCGAAGATGTAGCCGTGATACTTGCGCGCAAAACCGGTGATCTGTTTCGAGATGGGTACCTTCTTGCCGGCGAACAGCCCGCGGCGCGGAGTCTCCATCAGCAGAACCCACACCAGCAGGATGATGACCGAGGCTTGCGAGCTCCAGATCGAGACGTCCTGCGCCAGGCCATCGTACCAGAGATGGGTCTGCACGAAATGGAGGAGGATGAAAAACGCATTGCCCGCGAGCGCGAGCACGTTGACCCCCTGCAGACCAGGAACATATTTCCTGACGCGCGTCTGCGCATAGTAGATCACGCCCCAGGCGAACAACTGATGAACCAGGTAGAAGCCCCAAGCCGTCGCACGGCTCCAGAAGGTCGGCTGCATCAACCGCCAGTAGTACCACGAGGGGCCGAAGTCAGGCCAGAGCGGGATGCTTTCCAGTCGCCGGCCCGCCAGCCAGATCGCGGCGGTGAATAGAAGGCTGAAGAGGACGCCGGCGCCCAAAGCCAGGCGGTCAGCCCGGCGCACGGTTTGTGTGGATAGTTGGTTATCATGGGTAATACTGATGGCTCCTCTCACGTGTGGTATAATGGTTACAGTCCATAATCTTGCAGGAGGGCAGCATGACTCTCATTCTACCCACGACAGAACTGCGCCGCCGCCTGAGCGATGTACTTGATCGCGTCATCGTCGGCCGCGAGACCATCGTCATCACCCATCGCGGCCGCGCCCAGGCCGTCCTGCTCAGCACTGCCGAATACGAGACTCTCACCCGGAAAGAGAGGCCGCCGACAGAGACTGACTTCTATGCAATTGCCCAGGCATCGCTGGCGCGCATCTGGGAGCACCCGGCCGAAGATGTCTACACATGGGATGACGGAGAGCCGCTGTGACCCCACCACACTGGCGACCACAGCGAGGCGAAGTAGTGTTAGTGAGCTTTCCCTTCCTTGACACTGCTGGCGTACCGCAGGCCAAGCCTCGTCCGGCGGTGGTGATCTCCGGCCGCTTGATCCACGATACCACGGCCGACATCCTGATCGCGGCAATGTCATCCCGCCCCAACTCAGATCCTCTGCCTACAGACTATCAGATTCTGTATGGCACATCAGAAGCCCAGTCCGCCGGCGTCAAGGTGACTTCATGGGTCAAAGCATCGAATCTGGCAGCCGTGCCGAAAGCTGCGGTCACTCGACGGCTCGGCCGTCTGGCATCGGAATCCATGCGTCAGGTCGAACGCCGCCTCCGGCTCGCCCTCGAGTTGCAGAACGATGCGCGAATCTGATGCCTCAGGTGCGATGTCCCAGCCAGAAACGCTTCCAGTCGCCGCGGCTGCCGAACAAGGCCAGCTTCATGATCTCGTCCCCTTCGCAGCTCTCGGGAACCAGGGGATGAACCCACTGGTGGTCTCGATATAGCGATCGCCCTCATGCCGCCCCCCTCACTACGGCCAACCCCACTGCGCCGGGGCCGATGTGCGCGCCGATCAATGATTCAATGCGCCGACAGCAAATCCCGCAGGGCCCCCTCCGCGTCGGGGAAGCGAAACTGGAAGCCGAGATCGAGCAGCCGCCGGGGAACCGCGCGCTGGCCATCCAGGACCGTGGTCGCGACCTCGCCAAACGCCAGACGCATGGCGAACGCGGGCACAGGCATGAACGCCGGCCGGCGCATCACGCGGCCGATGGCCCGGCCGAAATCGCGACCGGTGAGCGGCTGCGGCGCGGTCAGATTGAAGACGCCGCTCATCTGGCGGTTCTCGATCAGAAAGCGAATGCCTGTCGCTTCGTCGGCCAGGTGGATCCACGAAAGCCACTGGCGGCCAGCGCCAAACCAGCCGCCGACGAACAGCTGAAACGGAAGCAACATGCGCAAGAGCGCGCCATCGTGCGGGTCGAGCACCACACCGCTGCGAATGACGGCCCGGCGCACGCCCAGCCCCTCGACCGCCGCGGTGGACGCCTCCCACTGCGTCGCTAACTGCCCCAAGAAGTCGCGGCCAGGTGAATCCGCCTCGGTCACTTCCTCGTCCCCGCGCGGGCCATAGACGCCGATGCCGGATGACTGGAGCACGACGCGCGGTTTGGCGAACGCGGCGCGCGTCGCCGCAACGACCGCCGCGCCCGCGTCCAGCCGGCTCTGCAAGATCTTCTCTTTGCGCGCGGCCGTCCACCGGCTGGGAAAGAAGCCGGCCCCCGCCAGATTCTCGCCAGCCAGGTTGACGATCGCCTCCGCGCCATCCGCCAGGTAACCCCACCCCTGAGCCGTGCGACCATCCCAGTGCTCCGCCCGCACGCGGGTCGGTAATCCGCTCACGCGTTCGGGATTCCGGCTCAGCACGATCACTTCGTAGCCATCGGCCGCCAGATTCGCGGCCAGCGCACGGCCAATGAGCCCGGCGCCGCCCGTGATGATCACGCGCATGTCGCTCTCCTTTCCGGGATGCAGTCTAGCACACCCTTGAATCCATGTCAAATCTTTGTATGCACTTTGTTCACATACCGTGCTCGCCCGATCCTCAACCAGCCAATCCCACCAGCGCGCGAAACGCGCGGTAGGCGGTCGGCATATCCGCGGCCACGAATTCGACGCGCTTGCCGTCGGGCCGGGTAGCGCCGGGCAGGATGGCCGCGGCGTCGGCCATCTCCGAACGGACGAACTCCACCGCGACAGTGAGAGGCGGATCCATCCGAAACGGTCGTGGCGCGTCGCCTGCGGCCAGGCGTTTGACCGCCCGCTTGGCTGCCTTGCGGATTTTCTCTTGCGTCACTTCGGGCGGCAGGCATTCGGCGGCCATCCGCCCTTTGGCCTGTTTGACCACCACCATCTCGATGGCCCCCAACAGGGCGTTGGCCTCGGCGCAGGCCGACTGATCGCCGGAGATCATCAGCACCGGCGCGCGGAAGTGGCCGCACACAGCCGCGTTGACGCCGATCTCTCCCATGGGCTGCTCGTTCAGCCACACGCCGGCCACGCGGGCGCCCGACCAGGTGTGATCCAGGATGGCGTTCGACGTGCCCACGCGGGCGTGGTAACCGATCAGAAGGACGCCATCCACGCCAGCATCAATCCCTTCGATCATCGAATAGGGCCGCGGCGTGCCAGAGTTGAGCCGGCCGCGGCCATCGAGCTCCTCGATCAGGATGTTGGCGCCGTGGCCATGTCCATCGCTGACGATCACCTCGTTGGCGCCGCCATCGAACGCGCCGCGAATCGCCGCGTTCACGTCGCCGGTCATCAACCGCCGAAAGCGGCCGTACTCCGCATGGGTTGAATCGGTGTGGTCGCTGTCAACGACCCCGGTGATGCCTTCCATATCGGCTGCGATCAGAATCTTCATGGGAGTGTGTCCTTTCTGTGAATGGGATGCGGCCGAGCGCAGATGCTTTTTCATCCATCATGGCGCCGGCCGTGACATGAGCGACTTGTCCTCTGCCACACTACGCGTGACTGTGGAGATGCTCTCGGATCATCAGCGCGGCGGTCGCGCCCTCGCCCGCGGCCGCGGCTGCCTGTTTGGTGCTGCCAGCGCGCACGTCGCCGGCCGCAAAGACGGCCGGCAGCGTGGTCTCGAGATTGCTGCCGGTGACGATGAAGCCCCAACGATCGCGCTGGACCTCGGCCGGCAGGAACTCACTGTTGGGGCTGAGGCCGATGAATACGAAGACGCCGTCCGCGGCCCAGCTCTTCACCTCATCGGTAGCGCGATCGAGCACTTCGACCCCCTTCAGCTTGCCGCGCTCGCCGCGAAACGTCTGGATGGCATGATTGGTGACCACGCGCATGCCCGGCTGGCCCGCAACCTTCTCTTGCAGCAGTTTGCTGGCGCGCACCTGGGGCAAGAACTCGACGATCGTAACGGTCTTGGCGTAGCGGCTGAGGAATAGACCTTCCTGGAAACCGCTGTTGCCGCCGCCGACCACCAGCACATCCTTGCCTTTGTAGAACGGGCCATCGCACACCGCGCAGAAATGAATGGCCGAACCGATCAGCTCCTTCTCGCCCGGCACATCCAGCCGGCGATAGCGTGACCCGGTGGCGATGAGCGCCGCGCGCGCGCCATGTTCGCGACCGTCGGCCGTCTTGACGCAGACGTAGCGGCCGTCGCGGTTCACGCCCGCCACGGCCGCGCCCTGCACGATCTCGACGCCAAACCGTTGCGCCTGGGCTGTCAACCGTCGCGCCAACTCCAGGCCGGGGATCCCTTCGTCGAAGCCGGGGAAGTTGTCGAGCATCTGCGTGTCGCCGATCTGTCCGCCGGCAGTGCCTTTCTCCAGGATCAGGGTCCCCAGACCTTCGCGCGCAGTGTAGATGGCTGCGGTCAGGCCGGCCGGCCCGCCGCCGACGATGATCACGTCGTAAAAATCTTGTTTTGCTGAGGTAACGAGACCGAGCTTGGCGCCCAACTCATCGTTGCTCGGCTCGACCAGGACATCCCCGTCGGCAAAAACAATAGTCGGCACGACGCGCAGACCGTCGTTGATGCGCTGCACTTCGGCCATGGCTGTCTCATCCTGCTCGATGTCCACCCACACGTACTGGATGCGGTGCTCGCCCAGGAACTGCTTGGAGCGCCGGCAATCAGGGCACCAGGTGGTGCCATAGACGATGATCTGTGGATTTCTTTCCGTCATGGTTTGCCTCCTTGAATTTGCGGCCCATGCGACTCTTGACAAAAGACCGCTGGCAGGCATAGTATACCACATCATGAAAGCACAGGCCGCGACAAACTGGCTGCGGGCGCAGCTTGCCGGCTGGCGATGGATCGGCGCGCTGGCTGCCGTGGCCGCGATGGCATGGCTGGCGTTGCGGGGCCTGCCCGATGGCCGGCTGCACGTCTACTTCCTGGAGGTGGGCCAGGGGGATGCCATGCTGATCCAATCGCCCGATGGTCGCCAGATCATGGTAGACGGCGGGCCAAGCCCCACCGCGCTGCTCTATGAGCTGGGCGACATCCTGCCCTTTTGGGATCGCACCCTCGATCTGGTGATTCTCACGCACCCCGACGGCGATCACATCACGGGGCTGATCCCACTGCTCGATCGTTACCAGGTCGTTCAGGTGCTCGACGCCGCGCAATCGGAGGCGGCCGCCGAAGCCGCGCCGTGGCGCGCACGGTTGGCGGCGGCCGGCATCCGCCGCACCTTTGCCCAACGCGGCATGAGTCTGCCGATCGGCGACCTGACCCTGACCGTGCTCAATCCTGGGACGCGGCCGCTGAAGGGCACAACCTCCGATGATAACAACAACTCGACCGTGCTCCGGCTGGACTATGGCGCGACGAGCCTGCTGCTGACGGCCGACGCGGAGGCGGAAGCCGAAGCAGACATGCTGGCGGCCGGCCTGCTATTGCGCGCCGACGTGCTGAAAGTGGGGCATCACGGCAGTCAGGGCGCGACCTCAGCGCGTTTCGTCGCGGCGGTGGCCCCGCGCGTCGCGGTGATCCAGGTGGGCGCCGAGAACACTTTCGGTCACCCCAGCCCAGAAGTGCTCAAGCGCCTGGCCGGCGTGCAGGTCTACCGCACCGATCAACAGGGGCGGATCGAGGTGGTGAGCGACGGCAAGCGGATGTGGGTGAAGACAGCGAGGTGAGGGCGAGGGGCTGGCTTCCGTTTCGCCAAGGCGCAGGGTCTCAAGGTGGTCGACTCCGCAGACCTGGCAGTGTTTCTCTATGATCAGGGCCGCCTGACGTTTGCAGAGACCACCGCCGCGATGAACGCCCTGCGTAGCAGCCGGGAAGAAAAACTCGTGGACGGCCTGGAAACGCTGGCCCAAACGTTCGGCGGTAGCGAGTCGCTCTCCCGCACCATTACTGCGGTACGCCTGCCAGCAACCGATCAGTGATCGTTACTACTTCTAGCCTTGTAGTAAGAACACAGAACATCCGATGGATTGACCGAACGGGATTCGTTCCATCCACCTGACGCGAACAACAGTAGCGCCTCGTCCCGGGCGCGGTAGGCAAGGCGCTTTCGTCTGACCGCTCCGCTCTTTGACGGTTACTCCATTTTGCCATATAATCGGAGTAACCGGAGGTAGATGATGTCACTGGATACAAAACAGCGGGACAAAGTGCGCGTGCAGGTAGACCTGAGTGCTGCCGAGGCCACCCAACTGGAGCTTCTGCAGAGACGCCTGGCAGCGCGCTCGCGGGCCGATTTGCTGCAGCAGGCGTATGGCACGTTTCTCTGGATCGTGGATGAGATGCTGGCAAACCGGCGCATCGTCAGTGTCGAGCCGGAAGGGCTGAACCGGTTGGACAAGTTCAAGGAGCTGAGTGTGCCGGCGGTGGCGCCGTTGATCTTTCGGCACTATCAGTACCTGGTCGCGCGCCCAGAGAAGGGGCGAAAGCAGCTTTATCTGCAAGGGTGCAACATGACAGTGGGGCAGTTGGTGTACAAGATGCGCGCCAACGAATTAAGCGCTGAGCAGGCGGCCGCGGACATGAACTTGCCGGTGGAACAGGTGTTAGAGGCCCTTGCCTACTACCAGACGCACTGCGAGCTCATCGAGAGCGAAGCAGAGGAGGAAAAACAATACCTGCTCTCCCACGGAGTTGAACTTGAGCCTCGCATTGTATCTGGATGACTGTGCCTTCTCCCACGAACTGAGGAGGTTGCTGATCGAGGCTGGTCACGACGTCGAGGTTCCCGCCGACGCGCATCCCCCGCTCACCAGTGCAGATGATGTGGTTCACTTTGCCCACGCCAAAGCAGCCGAGCGTGCTATCCTTACCTTCAATCCGAGAGACTTCAAGGAACTGCACGACCACGATCCTGACCACTTTGGCATCCTCGTCATGTACCAGGACAACGACCCGACCAGAGACATGAGCTACCGCCAGATCGTGCAAGCGATAGCCAATCTGGAGAGCACGGGCGTCACTATCGCTCGCGGGTTTTGGTCGCTCAATCGCTATCGCTGGTGAAAAGCAGCACCTCGTCCCGTGCGCGGCGGGCGGGGCGCTGTCGTTTGATTATCTCACCAGTTACTCTGTTTTCAGGGAGTAGCTTCTGGATTCAGAACCGCAAGTCCCACACTGCTCGCAGCCCGGCACAACCTCTCGTCTGCGCAAACGAATACCGGCGCCAATGCTCTGAACTCCAACGTGGCCGTCAATTGCAGGGCATCCAATGTCCTGAGACCATGCTGCCGCACCAGGTCCCTGGCTTGCTGGATGAAGCCGCTACGGAAACCGGTCACGATGAGGTCATTCAGCACCGCGTTGTCGAACTGGGCCAAGGCATCGTTCATCGCCTGCACAGCGATCTCACCTCGGTTTAGCTTGCGCTGCAGGGCCGAGGCCACCTCGACGATCGCCAACTCGGAGACGATCAGCACGTTGTCCTGGTCGTCAAAAATGGCGTTGACCCGATCAGAGCCAGACTCCCGGTGGTATCGCTTGACGAGGGCGCTGGTGTCGAAGAAGTAGAAAAGCATTACCGTTCTTCCCGTTCGGCGAGCACCTCATGGGACAGAGATCCTTCCAGCGTGGATAGCTCTTCCCAGACCTGCTCCAAGCTGATTCCCGGCTTGACCATAGCCCGCAGACCATACTCCGAACCGTCAGAAACCGGATACCCTTGCTGATGCAGCTCTTGCAAGGCTCGCCGCTTGCGCGGTGTAAACGATCCGTTGACACCAGGAAGCAGGCGTTCCAGGGTCTGCGCCATCCGGCTGAATTCCACCAGGCGTTGGCGCGGATAAGTCGCCAGCAGATCGGAACGCATGATCAAGTAAGCTCCCCGGGCCAGGGTGAGCACGGCCATCCCTTCGCCGTCACCGAGCATCTCTACGGGAATGCTCACGCGTTGACTGTCAACCGTGATTCCTGTCAACATTCTCGTTCCCTCCTTCCCAATACGATCATAGCATACAACGGCGGAATGAGCAATACAGGATTCGCTCCATCCGCCCGATTCGCCATTCCGAGGTACTCCATGCGTCTGCTCATGTTTATGGCCAAACGTTTCTGGTGGAAGTCCTTCTCGAAGACCCTCGAGGGTGTGGAGGACATCGAAAGCGAAGATCAAGTCGCCGACGCGGTGGTGGTCTTCATGCACGTAGAGGCGAAGGACGCGGCCGATCGGGATGACGTGTTTCGTAAGACGCTGAAAAACGTCAAGTGGCTGGCGAACAAGCGCGATCTCAAGCGGGTTGTGCTGCACTCGTTCACCCACCTGGGCGGCGAGAACGCCGAACCGGAATTCGCGGCCGTGTTCATGACCGAGCTGGCCGACCGCCTCCGCGCCACCGGCTACGACGTGCGCGTTACTCCCTTCGGCTATTTCAACGAATGGGAGTTAGGCGTGTACGGGGAGAGTCTGGGGAAGGTGTGGAAAGAACTGTAGATTGGTACATTGGTAGATTAGGAGTTGGTACATTGGTGTATTCCCGGTTCGGCGCCCACTAATCCACCGATTTACCAAGTTACCAACCCCCAATTCGGCTCCACGTCGAAATCGAGCGCGGTCGGGCCGTCGGTCAGCAGCCGGTAGCGTCCCGCCGCGCCGATCATCGCCGCATTGTCGGTGCACAGGAAGAACGGCGGGATGGAGACCGCCACGGGTAGCCGCTCAGCTACGGCAACGCGTAACGCGCGATTGGCGGCCACGCCCCCGCACACGCACACCCGCGCCACGCCGAACGCCCGCGCAGCGTCGGCTGTCTTGGCTACCAACACATCCACCACCGCCGCCTGAAAGCTGGCCGCCAGGTCGCGGCGGACCTCGGTCGTCAGGTCAGCAGGCTGATCGCCGCCGGCAAGTTCACGCACCTGCCGTAAGACCGCAGTTTTCAGACCACTGAAGCTGAAGTTGAAACGGTGTTCCGGTTGGGTTGTGAGGCCACGCGGGAAGTCGAAGGCCGTGGGATCGCCGCCCTCCGCAATGCGTTGAATCGCTGGCCCGCCCGGAAAGCCTAATCCGAGCAGCCGCGCCACTTTGTCGAACGCCTCGCCGGCCGCGTCGTCCAGGGTCGCGCCCAGCCGTTCATAAACCCCATGACCCCGCATCAGAACCAACTCGGTGTGGCCGC
>VGOD01000021.1 GCA_016876015.1 Chloroflexota bacterium | reverse complement strand
CTGCGCCTCTACACCTATTTCTACCTGCCAGTGGGGTACATGTACCTGGATATGACGCCGGAGGGCGTACACAGCAATGCCGGCGGTGTGCTGCCCAGAGATGGCTCGTGTTGGGAGTGACAAGAGAGGGATGAGATTGATGGTCGTGAAGGAGCCGGAGTCGTGAAAACTCAAAATCGCAACCTCCTATTCGTCGTGATCGCCGCGGCTCTGCTGCTTTGCTGTTGCGGCGCAATCGTCTTTGGCGCCGCGGCGGTCTACTTCATGTGGGTTGACTCGCCCTCGTCGCCGATCACATCAGGAGGGCCGATCATTGTGGTGACGCAGGTGGTCACGCCCTTGCCGCCGCCCGTACGAACGCCTGGGCCGGCCATGACGCAGCCGGAACGCACGCGCATCCCCGGCGCTCAGCCGCCCAGCGGGACCGCCACGCCGGGCGCTGGCGCACAGGCCACAGTCACACCATTTGGGCCCGCGCCGGCCGATGCGAGCACCGAGGCGCTGCTGGCGCAAGCGGTGATACCGGCGCGTGATCTCCGTGCGCTCGCTTTGCGTCTGAAACCCAACCTGGGCGATGTCCCGATCGTTGTGAACGCCACACCGCCTTCTTTCAAGGTTGGCGATACTGCCCGGTTCTGGGTGTCCAATACCGATACAGACGAGCATCGCCAGATCACCGCGGAGCTGCGCCTGATCTCGACTCACCTCTACATGTGGGTGGAACAGGGGGTCAGGCTGGATCAGCGCGACCTGGAGAAGTCGGCCGAACGTTTCGACCGGCAGACCTATCCCACGAACCGCGAGTTCTTCGGCAGCGAGTGGACGCCGGGCGTGGACAACGACCCGCGGCTGACCATCTTGCACTCTCGCGGCCTGGGCAAGCGCACGGCCGGCTACTATTCTTCGGCCGACCAATACTCGCAGTTGATCAACCCCTATTCCAATGAGCGCGAGATGTTTTACATCTCGGCCGACTCGAACAACGCCCGACCTGGCAGCGCGTTCTACGATGGCACGCTGGCCCACGAATTCCAGCACATGATCCACTGGAACAATGATCGCAACGAGGATTCCTGGGTCAACGAAGGCATGTCTGAGCTGGCCAGCCTCTTGAACGGTTTCGACCCCGGCGGCGCAGAGATCGCCTATAGCAGGGAACCGGACACCCAATTGACCACCTGGGCTGATCCGGGCGATGGCGAAGATAATTCCGCGCACTACGGCGCATCCTATCTGTTCATGACCTACTTCCTGGATCGCTTCGGCGAGGAGCTGACCAAGGCGGTCGTGGCGTCGCCGGAAAACGGTGCGGCCGGGTTCGATGACGCCTTGGCGCGGTCAGGCCGGCCGGAGCGCTTTGACGACATCTTCGCGGATTGGGTGGTGGCCAACTATCTGGATCAGCCGGATACGGAGCCGACTGGACGCTTTGGCTACTCCGCGATTGACCCGCCGCAGCCCGCCATGGTTGAGACCCATCGCAGGTTTCCGGTTTCTGCCAGCGCCCAGGTCAGCCAATACGGCGCGGACTACATCCGCTTGCGCGGCAACGGCAAGCTCGATGTGGTTTTTTCCGGCCAGGCCACGACGACACTGGTGGACACGCAGCCGCGCGGCGTCCATGCCTGGTGGTCGAACCGCGGGGACGATAGCGACGCCACTCTGACGCGCGCGTTCGATTTGCGAAGGGTCTCCACGGCCACCTTGAGCTTTAGCCTCTGGTATCACCTGGAAGATGGCTGGGACTACGCTTACGTGATGGCATCCAGCGATGGCGGCAAACGGTGGCAGATCCTCCCCGGCGCACACACGACCGACAAGAACCCGGTCGGCAACGCCTTCGGCGTCGGCTGGACGGGCGTCAGCGGCGGCGGCAAAACGCCCCAATGGGTGCAGGAACAGGTGGACCTCTCCGCGTTTGCCGACCAGGAGATCCTGTTGCGCTTCGAGTATGTCACCGATGACGCGGTGAACAAGCCCGGCTTGATGCTCGATGACATCAGCATCCCTGCGATCGGCTACGTGGACGACGGCGAGCGCGGCATGGCCGGCTGGGAGGGGGCCGGCTGGGTGCTGACGAACAATCGCCTGGCCCAGCGGTGGCTGGTGCAACTGCTGGAGGTTGGGCGCAGGGGCATCGTGGTGCAGCGCATGGATGTGGGCGGCGACGGCAAGGGCCGGCTCAGCCTGCAAAGCGATCTGACCGATCTGCAGGCCGCAGTGCTCATCATCTCGGCCCTGGCGCCCGCGACCACCGAGGCGGCGACGTACAATTACACGATTGCGCCGCGGTGACATGACCGGTCCATGGTTCTTCGCGGCTGGAGTGGGGTTGTTGATGGCGCTGGTGGCTGTCGTCACCTACCGCTCGGGCCTCTTGTTGCGCCGATGGACGCCGTCGTTCAACCTGCTGCTCAGCCCGGCCGACAACGCGGTGCGCCTTGCACTGGTGGGGTTGTGTGTGCTGTGGGGCTGGCGTTTGGGGCCAGGACCCGCGGCGCTGGGCTGGGAGACCGCTGACCTGGGCTCACGATTGGCGTGGGGCCTGCTAGCGGGGCTGATCCTGACCGCCCTGTTGACCTGGGCCGGCCGGATCGTCGAGCGGCGCTGGGGGCCAGAGGTCTATTCGACCCGGTTGATGCAGTGCATCCTGCCCATCAATGATCGGGAGCGGATCGGCGTTGCGCTGGCGCTGCTGCCGGCCGCCGCGCTGGAGGAGCTGCTGTTTCGCTCGCTGCCGCTCGGGGGCCTGATGTGGCTGGCGTCGCCCTGGCTGCTGCTGTGGCCCCTGAGTTTGCTCTTCGGCTTGCTGCACTGGCCGCAAGGCGCATGGGGCGTGGCCGGCACTACGCTGGCTGCCGTCGCGTTCTCACTGCTCTTCCTGGCGACGGACAGCATTTGGCCGCCCCTGGTCGCGCACTATGTGCTCAACGTGTTGCAGGTGGTGATCGCGCAGCGGTTGGGGCTGAAGTCGCAGCGCCTGCACTAAGCCCTCGATGGTATACTCCTCTGCCGTCACATCCACGTCCAGCCCCAGATCGCGCGCCGCGGTGGCCGTGACCGGGCCGATGCACGCGATGAGCGGGTCGCCGTAGTCCATCCCCGCGGTCAGGGCGACGAAGTTGCGCACGGTGGACGAGCTGGTAAACGTGATGACATCCACCCCGGCTCGCAGGCTCTCGAATGCGGTCTGTGATGGGATTGCCGGGATCGTGCGGTATGCGACTACTTCATCCACCGCCGCGCCGCGGGCCGCCAGGCCAAGCGCCAGATCGGGCCGAGCGATGTCGGCGCGGGGAAGCAAGATGCGGAGGCCGGCCACATCGCCGATGGCGTCCAGGATCGCTTCAGCGCGATATTCGCCGGGCGTCAAATCCACGCGCACGTCGCGGCGCTGCAACGCCGCGGCCGTGGCGCGACCGATCGCTGCCACGCGGCAGCCAGGGGGGAGACCCGGCGCATCAGCGGCAGGCGTGTCGGTCCTGAAAATCGCCGCCCGCCGCTCTGGTCTCGAGGCTGTGCGAAGCCTCCTTTCAGGATCAGCCGGTTTCTGCCGCCGACCACCAAACCGGCTAAAGCTTCGAATCCACCTCGCCTGTCTTTCATCCGCCGCCACGCCGCGCCGGCCGCAGGCGATGGCCCTGTATCGTTCCCAGAAGCACGCCACGCCATTGACGCTGGTGAAGATCACCCACTGGTAGTCGTTCAGCCGCGCAATGGCCCGATCGAGCGCGGCGCCAGGCTCCGGCGGCGCGATGGCAATCACCGGGAAGGGGATCGGCTCCGCGCCGAGCGCAGCCAGGCGTTCGCACAGTTCCGCGGCCTGGTGTTCGGGCCGCGTCACCACGATGCGCCAACCGGCCAACGCATCGGGGCGGGGCGTGTCTGTCGCGTGCATGGTCTACCTTCTGCCTCCCCCCATTAAGCTCACATTGGCGGCCGGCCCTGTGGGTTCGCCTCGCGCACAGTCTGGAGAATCGCCCGGCCGCCGGCCGCCAGCGCCTCCTCTGCCAGTCGCCGGCCCAACCTCTCCGGCTGGTCCGGCGATCCCACGCCCTCTACACGCACCACGGCCGGGCCGGCAGCCGGCTCGGATGCAGCCTCGCCGATCCTGTCTTCGCCCGGCAGCGACACCGGGCTGGCGACCAACCCGCGTAGACGCAACACAGGCCGTCCTGTCTCTTCCACGGTGATCTCGGCATAGGCCGCAGCCGGCGCTGCGCACCCACCGCCCAACGCAGCCAGAAAGGCGCGCTCCGCACTCACCGCGGCCCAAGTCGCGCTGTGGTGGATGGGCCGCAGCAGCGCCAGCGTTTCGGCGTCATCCACGCGACACTGAACCGCCAGCGCGCCCTGACCCGCCGCGGGCAGCATCACGTCGAACGGCAGCCATTCCGTCACGTGGCTGGCAGCCTCCAGCCTGACCAGGCCGACGGCCGCCAAGACGATTGCGTCATAGTCGGGGGTCATCGCCTTGCGCAGGCGGGTGTCCACATTGCCCCGCAGCGGCGTGATGATCGCATCGGGTCGCGCAGCAACGATTTGGGCCGCACGCCGCGGGCTGCACGTGCCGATGCGCGGCGCGGCCGGCAACCGCGCCAGCGGCAGGCCGTAGCGCGAGATCAGCGCATCGCGCGCATCTCCGCGCAGGGGCGTCGCGGCGATGCAGAGGTCGTCCGCGCTGCCGGCCTGCGACGTGGGCAGGTCTTTGAGGCTGTGGACCGCCAGGTGAATCTCTCCCCGGCGCAGACCTGTCTCGATCTCCGCGGTGAAAACCCCTTTGCCCCCGATCGCGGGAAGCGGCGACGAGACGTCACGGTCGCCCCGTGTGCTGTAGACCTTGACCTGCACCTCCAATTCTGGCCACGCGGCCTGCAGCAGGGTGATGACCAGGTCGGTCTGTCGGCGAGCGAGTTGGCTGGAACGAGAGCCGGTGATGAGTGTGCGCAACAATCGAGTCCTCCAGGAGATACTTCCGCGATTCTACCATAGCGCGGCCTCCTGCCGCAACCGAAGGGCCGTCATTGGCCCGCGCGCGAGCCATTGACAATCCCCCAGCCGAGTCTTATAATCAAACCGGTGAGCAGCCAATCAGCGTTATGTCCATGTGAGGTGTCACGATGAGCGCCGCCGATCTTCTCGCCAAATGGTCTGCCTTATCGCTCGATGAAATCGAAACGCAACTCGCCGCGGGCGTGGACGCGGATGCGACCGAGCAGCTCTTCGGCGCAGAGGCGGCCGCGGAGCTGCGCTCCGCGGCCGTCGCGGCGGCTACGCGCGATCTGCGCGGGCCGGCCGAAGCTGTGGTGTTGCTGCCGGGCATCATGGGGTCGCTCCTCAGCAGCATCCGCGGGGTGACGACGCTGCTGTGGATCAACCCGGCCCTCTTTCTGAACGGCCAGCTCAACTACCTGGAGCTCGATGCAGACGGCGTGAACGATCGCAGCCCGCAGATCGAGTGCACGCCCACGGGCATCGAGAAGCTTTTCTACCTCCGAATCAGCCTGGTCCTGCGTCGGCAGGCCGAGCTGTACGAGTTTCCCTACGATTGGCGCCGGCCCATCGAGGATAACGCCATGGTCCTGGCCCGCTGCCTCGAACGGTGGGCGGACGGCGATGCGAGCAAGCGATTTACCCTTGTCGGCCACAGCATGGGTGGGCTGGTCGCGCGGGCCTATCTGGCCGGCTTTGGCCAGCAGGCCGAGGCGCGGATCGCGCGCGTGATCACGCTGGGCGCGCCCTACTTCGGCGCGGCGGACGGCGTGAAGACGCTGCTTCTGGGCAACTCGCTGATGGGGCTGGCGGAGGCGATCAACGGCGCCAACGCACCGCGTTCCTTGCTGCTCAACATGCCCAGCGTCTATGAGCTGTTGCCTGCGCCTCCCGAGCTCTTTCCGCAGGGCCGCGACTACCCGATCAACTGGGATCTGTACGACGCGACCGCCTGGCCGGCCGATGATATCCGGCCGGACTACCTGCGCCGCGGCTGCGAGTTTCACCGGTCGCTGGCCCGCGCCGATCCGCAGGTCGAGACGATTCAGATCGCGGGCTGCCACGTGGACACGCCGGTGGCCGTGCGCCGCATCCCCGGTCAGAACTCCTCAGAGATCGAGATCATCCGTCGCGGCCGCGGTCCAGAGTCGGGCGATGGAACCGTGCCGCTCTGGTCGGCCGTGCACCCTGGCATCAAGACCTGCTACATCCAGCAGCGTCACCGCAACCTGCCGGCCGATGGGGATGTAATCGCTGCGGTGGTGGAGCTGATCCACGGCGGCCAGCCCGATCTGTCGTTCGAGCTGCCGCCGGCCAAAGGGGGCTTGCTGGGCCTCAGCGTGCGGGAAGTGGGGGAGCCGGCGCTCGATGCGGCCGGGCTGCGGCGCCGTCTCCAGACCGGCGCGGCCAGCGCGGAGGATTGGGGGATGTTGTATTTTGCGGTTTGACAGCCGCGGCCATCGCGTGTATCCTGCTTCCGTAAGGAGTCAGTATGTTCCTCGATGAAGCGAGAATCTACGTCAAGGCTGGCGACGGCGGCGATGGGATAGTCACGTTCCGCCGCGAGGCGCACGTGCCGCGCGGCGGACCAGACGGCGGCAACGGCGGGAAGGGCGGCGATGTGTATCTGGCGGCCGATCCGCAGATCAACACGCTCATCTTCTTCAGTCAGCGGGTTCATTTCCGCGCGGCCAATGGCCAAAGCGGCCGCGGCAAAAACCAGACCGGCGCGCAAGGCGAAGACCTGCTGATTCGCGTGCCGGTCGGCACAGTCGCCTATGACGAGGCCACGGGGGAGGCGCTGGCCGACCTGGCGGCCCGCGAGCAGCGGGCGCTGATCGCACGCGGGGGGCGGGGCGGTCGGGGCAACCGCGCGTTCCGCTCCTCGACCAACCAGGCCCCGCGGTTGGCCGAAAACGGCGAGCCGGGCGAAGAGCGATGGCTGCGCCTGGAGCTGAAGCTGTTGGCCGATGTCGGGGTGGTGGGCGTTCCGAACGCCGGCAAGTCAACCCTGCTGGCGCGCATCAGCGCGGCGCGGCCGAAGATCGCCGACTACCCCTTCACGACCCTGGAGCCGAACCTGGGCGTCGTGGTGGTGGACGACCGCGACATGGTGTGGGCCGACATCCCAGGCTTGATCGAGGGCGCGCACGCCGGCGCCGGGCTGGGGCACAAGTTCCTGCGGCATATCGAGCGCACGGCCGTGCTGGTGCACCTGCTCAACGGCCTCAGCCCCGATCCGCTGGGCGACTACGCGGCGATCAACCAGGAGCTGGAGCTGTTCAACCCCGCGCTGGCCGAGAAGCCGCAGATCGTGGTCTTCAACAAGCTGGACCTGCCCGATGTGCGCGCCGCATGGCCGACGATCGCGTCCGGGCTGGCCGCGGCTGGCGTCGTCGAGCCGCTGGCGATCTCCGCGGCGACGGGCGAGGGGGTCGAGGTCCTCCTGCGTCGCGCCGCGGCGCTGCTGGCTGAACTGCCGCCGCCCCTGGCTGAGCGGCAGGACGAGGCCACGGCTTTCCCGCCGAAATCGGCGCCTGGGCCTGCTGGAGAGGTCGAAGACAAGAGCTTTGCGATCATACGCGATACAGACGCGACGTGGCGCGTGCGTGGTCGCTACATCGAGCGCATCGTCGTGATGACCAAATGGGAATACTACGATGCCGTCATGCGTTTCCAACGCATCCTGGAGGCGCTGGGGATCACCGAGGCGCTGCGTGCGAACGGCGTGAAGCGCGGGGATACGGTGCGCATCGGCGATAAAGAATTGGAGTGGAGCGACTAGATGGCGCAGGAGGTCGGGGAGCTTCGACGGGAAACGAACTCTGCGGTCGTGCGCATCGGCATCCTCGGCGGCACGTTCGATCCAGTGCACATCGGCCATCTGATCCTCGCCGAAGAAGCGCGCGATCAGCTCGGTCTCTCCCGCGTCTATTTCGTGCCAGCCGGCGATCCGCCGCACAAGCGGGCGCGACGCCTGGCCCCGGTGGAACACCGCATCCAGATGATCGGGTTGGCCATCGCCGGCAATCTGGTCTTCCAGGTGTCGCGCGTGGATGCGGACCGGCCCGGCCCACACTACACAATAGATATGGTGCGCATCTTCCAGGCGCAATTGCCGCAGGGGGGCGAGCTCTATTTCCTGATGGGCTTCGACAGCCTGACTGAGCTGCCCACCTGGCATCGGCCGGCTGACCTCGTCGCGGCCTGCCGGTTGGTCGCCCTCACCCGTTACAACGTCCCGCTCGACTGGGAATACCTGGAAAACCGGCTGCCTGGCATCCGCGAGCGCGTCGCCTTGCTCGACATGCCGGAGCTGGAGATCGCCTCGCACCAGATTCAGGAGCGCATCCGCCAGGGCCGCAGCATCCGCTACCTGGCGCCGGAAGAGGTGAGGCGATATATCGAAGAACGCGGACTTTACCGGACGGACCGTGATTCTTGATTTTCGATTGCCGATTTGCGATTTGCCAACTTACTGACTTACAGTCTGCTTGTCGCTCACTCCACCTGGTAGGGCACGTCCGTCACCACGATCCCCTCGCGGAAGAGCAGCATCATGCGCAAAAACCAGGCGGTCTGCATGTGAAGGAGATTGTGCCAGCCGCGCTTTGGCACGAACTGCGGCACCACGATGGTGATGACCTCGTTCGGTTGGCGTTGGGCGACGATCTGCTCGATGTACTTCAGCAGCGGCTCGATCATCAAGCGATACGGCGAGTCCAGGATGACCAGCCGCACGCCCTGACCCCACATATCCCACTTCTGCTGGATCTTCTCGACCTCGACCGGGTCCGTGCCCACGTGAACCGCGGTGACGTCGTTGGAGAGCGCCTGGGCGTAGCGCAGCGCCAGCATGGTCCCCTGATGCACGCCGCCGATCGGCAGGAGCACGCGATGGCGTGCGATGCGCGGCGGCTCGGCGAAGCTATCCAACGAGAGGCGATGGGCCAATCGCTGATAGTGGCGATGGATGGCTGAGAAGCCGATGACCAGCGCCGGCATCAGCACCAATACGATCCAGGCGCCATCTCGAAACTTGGTGCCGGCGAAGACGAGGGTGACCACGGCCGTACAGAACGCGCCCAAGGCGTTCGCCGCGGCCCTGACTTGCCACCCCGCCTCATGGTGCAGAGTGGAGCCGCGCTCCTTGACGGCCTGACCGGGCTTCAGGTGGCCGATCTTCCACCAGCGCCGCGCCATGCCGGCTTGCGAGAGGGTGAACGACAGGAAGACGCCGATCGCATAAAGCGGGATCAGACGAGTCACGCTGGCCTGAAACAGGACGATCAGCAGTGAGGCGACCAACGCCAGCGCCACGATCCCGCGCGAGTAGACCAACCGGCTGCCCTGGGCCGCGAACTGCCGCGGCAGAAAGCCGTCTATCGCCAGCAGCGCGCCGAGCCGCGGGAACCCGTTGTAGGATGTGTTGGCGGCCAGGATCAAAATCACCATCGTCGCGGCGAGGGCCAACAGATAGGGCGCATCGCGACCGCCGAAGACAGTCCGCGTCAGTTGCGAGATCACCGTCTCGTGCTCAGAGGGGATGGCGGCGATGGGACCGGCGAGGAACGAGATGCCCAGGAAGAGCGAGCCGAGGATCAGCGCCATCCAGATCAGCGTGATGCCGGCGTTGCGGCTGCGCGGTTCTTTGAACGCGGTGATGCCGTTGGAGATCGCTTCGACGCCGGTGAGAGCGGCCGTGCCGCTGGAGAAAGCGTGCAGGATCAGGAACGGCGTGATCGCCTGGAACGCGTGCGCCGATGCCAGGCGCGGCGGATCAACGACCTGGCCCAGGCCGCCCGTCAGGTGGCGCAGCAACCCGGCGCCGACCGTCAGATACATCATCGCGATGAAGAAGTAGGTCGGAATCGCGAACGCGGTCCCCGATTCGCGCACACCCCGCAGGTTCACCAGCATGACGAGCAGGACCATCGCCACCGAGATTTCGACGCGGTACTGGAACAGGCCCGGAAAGGCCGAAGTGATCTGCGCCACCCCGGCCGAGATCGAAACGGCTACAGTCAGGATGTAATCGGTCAACAGCGCCGCGCCCGCGATCTTGGCTGGCGTTTCCCCGAGATTGTCGCGCGCCACGATGTACGCGCCGCCGCCGTTCGAGTAGGCGTGGATGGTCTGCTCGTAGGAAATCGCCACGATGGCGAGCAGCGCGACGATGGCGATGGCGATCGGGAAGACATAGTGCAGGGCCAGAGGGCCGGCCAGGGCCAAAATCACCAGGATTTCTTGGGTTGCATACGCGGTGGATGAGAGCGCATCCGAAGAAAAGACCGCCAATCCGACGGTCTTGCCGATCGCTTCATGGGGCGCCTCGGCCGTGGCGAGCGGCTGGCCAATCAAGCGCGTGAGCCATGTGCGGCGTGGCCGGTGTTCGGTGGTGCGACGCTGGATCGCGGCGCCATTGCTGGTGTGCATGGTGTTCATACGTAGTGAGCGTGACTCCTCGGTGGGTGATTATACTCCGACCATGACCGGCGTCAAGCTTGGACGCTGGATTTGACGGACTGGCCGAATAGGGGTATGATCGCCAGGTAATCTATCGCGGGTAGACCGTTTGCGCTTATGACGATCTGGACGGTCGCGGCCCGCCGTCATTTCTCAATGGGGCTACAACTGCGTGCTTGCATTCAGTTGTGTCCCTTTTTTATTGCTCAGTGTTCAGCAGGCGGAGTATCGCATGAATATCATCGTCGTTGGCTGTGGCCGGGTGGGCGCGCAGTTGGCCAACCGGCTGTTTCAGCAGGGCCATCATGTCACCGTGGTTGACCAGGCGGCCACTGCATTTGATAACCTGGATCAGGCCTTCCGGGGGCGCACGTTGGAAGGGGATGTGTTGGCCCAGGACTTGCTGCGCCGCGCCGGCATCGAGAAAGCCCATGCTCTGGCGGTAGTGACCAGCTCCGATACCGTCAACTGCGTGGTGGGGCATGTCGCGCGCACCGTGTACGGCGTCCCCAATGTCGTCGCGCGCAACTACGAGCCGCGCTATCGGTCGCTCTACGAGGCGTTCAACCTGCACGCGGTGGGGCCGAGCATTTGGGGCGCGCAACGCATCGAAGAAATGCTCACCGACGATCCGTTGCGCACCGTCTTCTCGGCCGGCAACGGCGAGGTGGAGATCTACGAAGTGCTGGTGAGCAATCGGTGGCGCGGCCGCAAGTTGCGTGAGATGCTGACGAGCACGGATTGCCTGCCGGTCGCATTGACGCGCGCGGGCCGCGCCGTGTTGCCCACCCCTGACACGATGCTCGAAGAGTGCGATGTGCTGCACGTCAGCGCCACGCGCGAGAGCATCGAGACGCTCCGCCAGCGCCTGGCGAAGGAGGCCTGAGATGTTTGTGCTGATCGCCGGGGGTGGACGCACGGGAACGCAATTGGCGATGACCCTTCTGGCCCAAAATCATCAAGTGCGCGTGGTCGAGCATCGCCGCGATGTGCTGGCGCGCATTCATCATGAGCTGCCAACCGAGGTGATCTATGAAGGGGTCCCGACCGATCCAGAGGTGCTGGAACGCGCTGGCATCCGCCGGGTGGAGGCGATGGCGGCCGTCACCACGAGCGACGCCGACAACCTGACGTTGTGTTTCCTGGCGCGCGAGCTCTACGATGTGCCGCGCACGATTGCGCGCGTCAACAATCCGCGTGCGGCCTGGCTGTTCGACCAACGGTTCCACGTGGATGTGGCGGTGAATCAAGCCGGCATCATGTCCAGCCTGATCGAAGAAGAGATATCGTTGGGCGATATGATGACCCTGCTGAAGCTGCGCCGCGGGCAATACTCCCTGGTCGAAGAGAAGATCCCGGCCGGCGCCAGGGCGATCGGCATCGCCATCAAGGATCTCAAGTTACCCGATCAATGCGTGATCGCTGCGATCATTCGCAAAGGCCAAATCGTCATTCCGCGAGGGGTCACGCAACTGGAGGTGGGTGATGAGGTGCTGGCTGTCGTCGGCCGTGACGCCGCAGACGACCTGGCCGCGCTCTTTGCCCGGCCAGGCCCCGCCGGCAACAATCGCCGGTGAGCGACTGGCCTGAAAATCGCTCCCGCCAGTCATTGCGAGCGGAGCGAAGCAATCTGCCGCCCATGTGGGAGATTGCTTCGTCGCATCCTTCGGCTCCGCTTCACTCCGCTCAGGATGCTCCTCGCGATGACTTCACATCCGCCGTGGCGCAAGATGCCATCTTGCGCTACTTGCTGAACTCCGGTCATTTTTCGTCGTTACCTCGCTCTGCCTTCTGCGTCATGATAGGCGTAGATGGGTGAATCACCCCGGCCGAACTCGGATAATCCAGACTGCTAACCTGTTTCTAACGCATCCCCTGGGATTTGGCGTTCCAGGACAGTCTTAGTACAATGCGAATATAGCTGGGGCAGGGAGCGAGGAACCATGGTTATGGTGCAGCAGACCAGTGGCAAGCGTGAGACAGCCAAGCTAGAGCGCCGCGAGCGTCTCTACGAAGCTGCGCTAGAGCTATTTCGTGCCCAAGGCTATGAGACCACGACCGTAGATCAGATCACGCGGCAGGCTGGTCTGGCCAAGGGCACTTTCTTTAACTACTTCCCCACGAAGGACGCGGTGCTGCGCTACTTGGGGACGCGTGAAGTCGGACGCCTGGGCGCCATGACGCTGTCCAGCAGCAATGGCTCGGCGCTCGGCAAACTCAAGCGGCTCTTGGGCGTCCTGGCGGGCAGCCTGGAAAAGGATCGCGACCTGGTCCGCCTGATCTTCCGGCGAGGGGTGAGCGTGCCCGATGTGATGGCCGGCGACGCCGGCGGGTTCACGATTCAGCCGATGGCCTCGCTGTTGCTCCGTCATGCCCAGCGCCTCGGTGAGATCAACGCGCACCTGGACCCCGATATACTGGCCGCCGCGCTGGATGCGCTCTATCTGCAGCAATTGGTACGCTGGTGCGAGTGCGACGGGGCGTATCCCTTGAGCGAACGTCTGGTGGGCATCGTGGATCTGCTCGCACTCGGCATGAGTCCCGCTCTGCAATAGCTGCGCCCGAGGACACTCGCAACGGGCCAGATCACCTCCTGGTGGTCTGGCTCGTTTGTTTTGGAGGGGGCGGATGCCGGCCGTCAGAAGCGTCTGCAGACGTTTGGTTTCGCTGTCCGGCGATGGTATAATCGCATCATGCAGCGTTTGATCTGGGGTACATCGCAAATGGGGCTGAGTTTGCTGCCAGCACAGGTGATGGCCTTCGAGACCTTTACCGATGAGTTGTTGAGCTGGAACGAGCGCTTCAACCTCACGGCTGTGACCGACCGCGAGCAAGTGGAAATCCGGCACTACCTGGATTCGCTGTCGCTATTGCCGGCCCTGGCGGCCCTGGATGAGGTGGCGCCGGCGATGTTGCTGACGCGCGGCCTGAAGGCTGTGGACGTGGGGGCCGGGGCAGGCTTGCCGGGCCTGGCGTTGCGCATCATCTGGCCCAGGTTGCGCCTGGCCGCCATCGAAGCGACTGGCAAGAAGGTGCGCTTCATGGAGCACGTGACCGAGCGGCTGGGGCTGGCCGATGTGCAGTTGATCCATGGCCGCGCCGAAGAGCTGGCATTGCGCGAGCCGCATCGCTCTGCCTACGACCTGGTGCTGGCGCGGGCGGTTGCTTCGTTGCCTACGCTGGTAGAGTATCTGCTGCCGCTCGCCAGGCGCGGCGGCCGCATCGTGGCCTACAAAGGCTCGGCGGCGCATGAAGAGGCGTTGGCGGCCGAGCACGCCATCGGTCTGCTGGGCGGCCGGTTGCGCAAGCTCATCCCCGTCGAGGTGCCCGGCCTGGCCGAAACGCGCGTGCTGGTGGTGATTGACAAAGTGTCGCAGACGCCGGAAGGCTATCCGCGCGGACGCGGTCTGCCGAGGAAACGACCGCTGGGGTGCAAGCCGAACGAAGAAGCGCCAGAAGAAGCATAGCCCTCACGTCGCCACAACCGTCCCCCGCTCCACACACAAGGTGCGAGCCTGCTCCAGCAGTTCGGCCGCGAAGTCGCTCCAGTCGGTCGTCGTCACGATGGCTTGATCCACGCCCGCCAACGCGTCCAGCAGGGCGCGTCGCCGCGTGGCGTCCAGTTCCGACATGACATCATCGAGCAATAGCAGCGGGCTCTCCGCGGTCTCCGCGGTCATCATCTGGACTTCGGCCAGCTTGAGCGCGAGCGCGGCGGTGCGCTGTTGCCCGCGCGAGCCGAATGCGCGCAGATCGCGGCCATCCACTGTGAACGCCATGTCATCGCGATGCGGCCCTATGAGACACGTTCCCGCGGCGATCTCGCGCGGTTGCGCGTCGCGCAGGCCAGCCAGAAAGCTCTCGCGGATCGCTTCGCACGTTGCAGCCTGGTAGGGAGGCCGACCTTCGGCCAATCGTTGGCGCTTGACCGCCTCAGCCCGCCGGCCGTTGGCCGCCGCGGTGAAGTCAGGATCGGGGCTGGGCAGATAGCCCAGCCGCAACCGCTCCGCGTCACGCGTCAGGTCGCGATGCCGCTCTGCAGCCAGGCGATCCAACTCCTGCACCGCCCGGTTGCGCCGATGGATGATCGTGCTGCCATGCTCGGCCAGTTGCGCATCCCAGAACGCGAGCTGGCCAGGGTCGCCGCCGAAATCGCGCAGCCGGCGCAACAAGGCGTTGCGCTGAGCCAACCCCTTGCCATACTCGCTGAGCGCCCGGCAGTAGTCGGCTGAAATCTGGCAGAGGGCGATGTCGAGGTAACGCCGGCGCTCGGCCGGCGCGCCGGCCACCAGGCTCACATCCTCCGGCAGGAACAGCACCACCCGCAGCCGACCCACCAGGTCGAGCGCTCGTTTGGGCGCCCCGTTGATGCGCACCTGCTTGCGCACGGCCGGACCGAGCGCGTTGCCGTTGTTCGCCAGCTCCAGAACCAGCTCCAGCCGCTGCGCATCGCGGCCCGCGCCGATCTCGCCCAGCAGACGGGCGTAGGGCAGCGGACCTTCGAGCGCCAACCAGTTGATCAATTCCCGCTCTGCGCCTGCCCGCGGCGACCGCGCGGTCGCCAACAGGTGAATCGCCTCGAGCAGGTTGGTCTTGCCCTGCGCATTGGCGCCCTGGATGATGGTCACGCGGTCCCCCAGCGGCAGCTCCAGGCGGGTGTAGTTGCGGAAGTTGGTCAGAGAGAGGTGATTGAGTTGCACGGTGAACGGATTGGGGCGAGATTCGTCAGGTCTCGCGTGTCGTCTCATGCAGCGCACTGGCGATGGTCTGAGCCAGTTGTTCGAGCCTGGGCGGCTTCGACAACCAGGCGCTCAATCCCTGCGCACGGAGGCCGTCGAGTTCTGTTTGCTCCATAGGGTGGCCGGTCAACAGCACCACCGGCATGGTGTGACCTTTCTGCCGCAACGCGTGCAGCAACGCGACCCCGCCCATCACCGGCATCACCACATCGCTCAGCACCAGGGCGATCTGCCCACTATGCTTTTCAACGACCGCCAGCGCTTCCTGGCCGTTGGTCGCTTCCAGCGCCTGGTAATTCCATGCAGCCAGGCTCGTCGTCAGGGCTGGGCGCACTGTTGAGTCATCCTCCACGATCAGAACTGTCTCGCCCTGGCCTCGGGTGATGACAGCGGCATCCGGCGCGGGTTGCTCGATCGGCCGCGCCTCCAACGCGGGGAGATAGATGGTGAAAGTCGTGCCCTTGCCGATCTGCGTTTTCACGTCAATACGTCCGCCGTGTTGCCCCACGATGCCGTGCACCTGCGCCAATCCCAGGCCGCTGCCCTTGCCAGGCGCCTTGGTCGTATAGAACGGCTCGAAGATGCGCGGCAGCACCTCCGGCGCGATCCCCATGCCAGTATCGGTCACCGACAGCACAACCCAGTTGCCAGTCCCCATCTCTGGCAGAGGCGGCGTCTGATCTGGCTCGACGGTGATCCGCTCGAGCCGAATGCGCAGGGTTCCGCCGTCGGGCATCGCGTCTCGTGCGTTGACGGCCAGGTTGGTGAGCATCTGCTGCATGCGCGTCGGGTCAGCATGGATCGTGAACTCGTCTTGTCCATAGCTGAGCTTCCATCGGATGTGCTCCGGCAACGTGCGCTCCAGCAGTTTGACCTGCTCTTTCAGCAGCGGCAGCAGGTCGAGGGGCCGTCGCTCGAGCACCGCCCGCCGGCTGAAATCGAGGATCTGCTCGATCAGCCGGGTGGCGTGCCAGGCTTGCTGATTGATGGTGTCTACGCGTTGCCGGTCGCGATCGGTCAGCCCCGCCGCTTGCTTCAGTATCCCGGCATAGAGGACGATGGCGGCCATGATGTTGTTGAAGTCGTGCGCGATGCCGGCCGCCAGTTGCCCGACAGCGGCCAGCCGCTCCTGGTGTTGGAGCTGCGCCTGAATCCTCCGCTCGCCGGTCACGTCCTGGATGACCAGCGCCCACTGCCGCGCCTGGGCGCTATCGTCCGTGGAACGAGCGATGACCTCGAAGACGGAGGCGCCCACTTTCACTTCATGCCACAGACGATCGGGTAAAGGCGTGAGCAGCTCGGCCAGTGAGCGATCGCCCAGGCCAACGAGGGCGCCATTTTCCCGCCGCGCCAGCACGGCCAGTTCTCGCTCGGCTACGGGATTCGCTGACAACAGATGCCCGTCAGCGTCCAGGAGAACCACGCCTACCGGCACAGTGGCGAGGACCTGCTGCATCTGCTGCGCCTGCTCGTAGACCTGAGCAGCCAACCGTTCGCGTTCCTGCTGCGATCGGACTTGCTCTGTGACGTCTTCCTGCAGCGCCACCAGACTGGGTTCACCGTTCTCCGGGAGGCGAAACAGCGTCGTCAGACACTGGGCGCGATCGTGACGCGTCGTTTTGTAGGCCACCCTGGTCATATCCAATTCGTGGCGAAAACGTTGCACGCTTCCGCCAGCCCAGACCTCGTCGAAGCGCTTAAGAAGCGGCTTCCCGGCTTCCGTGGCGTTCGCGTAGACGTTGTAGCGACCCAGAACCTCGGCGGGGTCAGCAATTCCAAAGGTGTCGAAAGTGGCCTGATTGGCGAACATCGCGGTTCCGTCACGTCTATATAGCCAGACGCTCAGAGGAATGTGCTCGACAAGCGCCTGGAACATGCGGGCGTAATGGTGGGCGCTGATGGCCCGCCGATAGAGCCACGCCCCGCCAGCGAGCCCCAGCACGGCAGCCAGCAGGCCAAGCGCCAGTCCCCGCCGCGATATCGTCAGGACAGCCTGCAACAACCGGCTCTCCGCCTTGACGCGGTCAGCCTGGCTTTCCGGTTGAGCCTGTTCATCCAGTAGTTGTTCGCCAATCGTATGCAGCGCCGCTTGGAGATCAGCAAAGCGCGCGGTTTCTGCATCCTCAGTCGCCAGCAGCCGTTCATTGACGGCGCCAGCTTCTTCGATCAGACTGGCCACCTCGTCTGACCAGGCACGTTCGGTCGGCGTTTCTACCAGCGCCTGGAAGAGCGCCAGGGCTTGCCGGATGTCAGCCCACGAGTCGGCATACTTGGTCTGCGCGCCTGCACCCGGCTGGAGCAGATAGCTGTTGACGCCCACCAGCATCCCTTTCAGATTGATCTCGATCTCATCGGTCGCCTTGATCCACGCTATGTCGTCGGGCCGGCTGAGTTGGATGGCATCGTCGAGCAAGTTGTCGGCCCGGGCGAATAGCGCCTGCAACGTGGCAAAATCGGCCGTTTCGCGCTGGCGCAGGGCGATCAAGACCTCCGTCAGGCGGGCGGCTTCGGCGGCGCGCGTGCGCAACTCCTGGGCCAGGGTCAGGTCTTTGGGTTCCGCCTCGGTGGCGGCCATGTATGCGGCCAGCGCGGCGTGAAAGTCGGCCTGACTGTCGGCCAGGCGATCCAGGTGCAACGGTTCGCCGTCGCGAAGGTAGTAGAACAGGGCGCTTTCGTGCTCGCGCAGATTGATTTCCATTTCCAGGGTCGCCCGCTCCTCGACCGATTCGCGCGCCAGGACGTACTGCGCGTCGAGAGTACGGATGCCGAGTTGAAAGATCAACCCCAACAGGGCTGCCGTGAGGACGAGCATGACCAGGAGGAGGGCGAGCAGCGGCCCGCGCAGGCTCTGGCTGAATCTGATGAGGAATTGGGGGATGATTCTCTTCACCAATGCTTCTCCGGGTCAGCAAGTAGACGCTGCCAGTCTTCCGGCTGTGTTGATGCGATGAAAATTCGTCTCATCCATTGCATCCAATGCCAGGCTGCCCTGCGTCGACTCAGTCCAGTCGCCGGAGGGCGACTTCGCAGGGGTTGCAGCGACCTCGGTCGCCCGTGACGGACTACTTGACCGGTGCTCTAGGCGGGCTGGAGCTGGGAAGCGGCTTGACGTTGTGCTGAACGCGCCTGTAACCAACGACCAAACGAACGTTGACTCTCACCGGATGGTTGGCCGAATAGGACATTCTCTGCGCTGATGTCCTCATCCAGCTCGGGCCAATGAATGCCCTCGCCCTGGCCGATCAAACGCCAGTTATCGCGCTCCTCAGGCCGGCCGTGAAGGAGCCGAGGATACCACGCCAATGGTACAGTGATCGTCCGTCCATCCAGCAGGTCAACCACAAGCGAGTCTTCAGTTACATCTACATTGTGCACTGCGGCAACACGTGCTTCAATTACCAAAGAATTCATGCCAACTCCTCAGCAGATATTCTCTATTGTCTTCGACAAGTCGTTGGATGCGATTGATCTCACTGCGACTGAAACCGCCGCTACTCTCCAGACGAACCGGGCTAAGCCAGAACTTTGTCTTCATCTTCTCCCGTTCCACGTGGATGTGTGGCGGCTCATCTCTGTCGCCGGAGTAGAAGAAGAACCGGTATGGTCCTTGGATCGGTACAGTCGGCATTACTGCGGGTTCCTGGTTACCGGTTCAACTGCATCGGCATGATGACGTGCGTGAACTCCTCGGGGCCGGCGCCCACGGGCCGGAACACGCCGGGCCGATCCGGCCGGGTAGTCTCCAACACCACTTGCGACGTGTCAATCACCGAGAGCACGTCGATGAGATAGCGCGCGTTGAACGCGATCTCCAGCGGATTGCCTTCGACCAGGGCATCCACCTCGCTGACGTTGTCGCCCGCTTCGGCCGACGTGGCCTTGAGCGTCACCTGGCCAGGAACCGTTTCGCTGCCGGGCGTGATGGCGACCATCACCCGATCGGAGGCATCGCGCGCGAAGAGGGACGCCACGCGCAGGGCGCGCAGGAGCGCGGCCGTGTCGAGCACGGTGCGGGTTGTGTAGCTCTTGGGGATGATGGCGTTGAAATCCGGGAACTTGGCGTCAATCAACTGCGAGACGAGATCCACCTGGTGGAACGCGCCGCGCTCGCCCTCGCCTTTGCCGGTCATGCGGAAGAGGATCTGGTTGCGACCCTCGGCCACCGCGATCCCCAGCGGCTTGTCCGCATCTGCTTCGCCGCCGATGCGCGAAACCTCTTGCAGCGAGCGCGCCGGCACGATGATGCTGAGGTCCACGGGCGCGGGTGTGGGCAGCACGGTGCGCCGCACCGACAGCCGATAGCCATCGGTCGCGGCCAGCGTCAGCCGATCCCCCTCGAAGCGCGTCAGCACGCCGGTCAGCGAAGGCCGGCTGGTGTCCTTGGCGTCGGCAGCGGCAAACGCGACCTGGTCAATGATCTTGCGCAAGGTCGCCGCAGGCAGCCCCAGCGGGTTCTCGCCGTCGGCCGTGGGAATCAACGGGAACTCGCTGGCGTCAATGCCCTTGATGTTGGACTCGAAGCGGGCGCACTTGAGGTTGATGCTCATGGTGCGCACGACCATCTCCATGTCAATCTTCTCAAGAGGCATCGAGTTAACCCAATCGGTCAACAGGCGCGCGGGCAGGGTGATCGCGCCGTCGTCTGCGACCTGCGCGCCCAACCAACAACTGACGCCCACTTCCAGGTTGGTGGCGGCGAGCTTCAGACGGCTTTCGTCGGTGCTCAGCAAAATGTTGGAGAGCACGGGCAGGGTGCTGCGCGCGGACACTGCGCGGCCCACGATGGACAGACCCTTGGCGAGGTTTTCTTGGAGGACAGATAAGCGCACGGTGAAACCTCCTGGTAAGGACAATCACACTACAACCGCAGTATACCATCAACCCGGTAGGAACTCAAACCGCGCTTTTGGCCATTTGACAAACCCGTCGCCCTGCGGCATAATCGGGTCAACAACAGCATAGCCACACCGGAAACGCGAAGACGGAGGAAAGTACGCGCGGGGATCTCCCCAGAGAGGCTGGGTTTCGCTCACGCGAAGCTGCAAGCCCGGCCGGCATGAACCGCGCCGAAGTTCCCTCTCGAGCCGGACGAGGGAAAACCATTGCGGATTGCCGATTTCGGATTGCGGATTGACATCCCGAACGCAAGCCAATCCGAAATCCGCAATCATAGATCCGCGATCGGACAAGTAGTTCGTCCCGGATGCCCACCGTTAGCGGGGCCGCCGGTAAGCCCGTCAAGCCGGGTCGCCGGTCTGAGCGTCCGACCAATCCTGGCCATCATAGGCGGCCATTGTATCTGGTCGGGAATCAGGGTGGTACCGCGGAGTGAATGCGCGCACTTCGTCCCTGCGACGAGGTGCGCGCTTTGTATTGGTAACCTGGTAGATCGGTGGATGAGTTGATGGATTGCTCGACCGTGCAGCCCAATCTACCCGCTACCGGACGGAGACGAACCATGCACGAAGAACTCAGCACGCTCAAAAACCAGGCGCTGGCCGGCCTGGCCGAGGCGACTGATGCCGGCGCGCTTGAAGCGTGGCGAATCAAGTATCTGAGTCGCAAAGGCGGCGCGTTGAGCGAAGCGATGAAGGTTTTGGGCGGGCTGCCGCGCGAGGAGCGGCCTGCCTATGGCCAGGCGGCCAACGAGGTCAAGATCGCGTTGGAAGCAGCCTTCGAGGAACGGCAAGAGGCGCTGAAGGCGGCCGCGCTGGCCGCGGAGCTGGGCGGCGGCGCGCTCGATGTGACCCTGCCCGGCCGGCCGCCGGCGTTGGGGCGTCTGCACATCACCACCCAGAGCCTGCGCCAGATCTACGCCATCTACGCCGAGATGGGCTTCCAGGTCTACGACGCGCCCGATGTGGAGACCGACGACTACAACTTCGGGTGGCTCAATATCCCGCCCTATCATCCGGCCCGCGACATGTGGGAAACCTTTTGGGTGACGCAGGCGACCGCCGGGGCGACCACAGAGGGTTCGCCCCTACTGGTGATGCGCACCCATACCAGCCCTGGCCAAATCCGCGTCATGCGCGAACGCTGCCCGGAACCGATTCGCGTGATCCTGCCGGGCAAATGCTATCGCTATGAACAGGTCACCGCGCGCTCCGAGCACCAGTTCTACCAGTTGGAGGGGCTGGCGGTCGGCCGGGGCATCCGCCTGACCGACCTGATCGGCACGCTCCAGCAATTCGCCCGGCGCATGTACGGCGCGCGACGCCGATTGCGCGTGCGCGGCAGCTACTTCCCCTTCACCGAACCGAGCATCGAGGCCGACATGGATTGCATCCTTTGCGGCGGGAAGGGATGCGGCGTCTGCAAACACACCGGTTGGTTGGAGGTCGCCGGCGCCGGCATGGTGCACCCGATCGTGCTGCACAACGGCGGCTACGACCCTGACGTCTACAGCGGCTTTGCCTTCGGCATGGGCGTCGAGCGGCCAGCCATGTTGAAGTATATGATCAACGACATCCGATATTTCTACGGAAATGATCTGAGATTCCTGGGGCAGTTCGGATGATGCTGCACGCGCACCACGCAATACGTCGCAAGGAGTGATCACCATGCGGGTTCCATTGAGTTGGCTCAAAGACCATGTTGACATCACCCTGCCCCTGGATCAGTTGGCTGACCGCCTGACGCTGGCAGGGTTGGAAGTGGATGCGATCATGTGCATCGGAGAGACGTGGGATCGGGACAAGCTGTTCGTGGGGCAAATCCTGGCAGTAACGCGCCACCCAGACGCCGATCGGCTCGTCCTGGCGCGGGTTGACTACGGCGCGGCCGAGCCGTTGACCGTGGTCACGGGCGCGCCAAACCTCTATCCCTATGTCGGCCAGGATCTCAGCACCGGCGGGCCGAAATGCGCGTTCGCGGTGGTGGGCGCGCGGCTGGTGGACGGTCACAGCGCCGAGCGCAAGATCGCGACGTTGAAGGCCGGCAAAATCCGCGGCGTCGTCTCCCAGGGCATGATCTGTTCGGAAAAGGAGCTAGACCTGAGCGATGACCACGAAGGGGTCTTGCTTCTGCCGGCCGATGCGCCCGTGGGCGCGGCGCTGGTGGATTACCTGGGCGATGCCATCCTGGATTTCGACATCAAGGGCGCGTTCGGCCACCTGCAATGCGTCGTCGGCATCGGCCGCGAGGTTGCCGCGCTGACGGGCCAGCAGTTGCGCCGCGATGCGCTGACGGTCCTGGAACGCCAGCCGGTCGCGGTCGTCCCTGATGCTGATTTCACCGGCATCGTCATCGAAGACCCCGATCTGTGCCTGCGCTATTCCGCCGCGCTGATCGAGGGGGTCACGGTCGCGGCGTCTCCCTATTGGATGCAGCAGCGGCTCATCCGGGCCGGCATGAGGCCCATCAACAACGTCGTGGATGTGACCAACTATGTGATGCTGGAGTTGGGCCAGCCGCTCCATGCCTTCGACTATGATCTGCTGCGCCAGCGCGCGAACGGCGGCCGGCCCAACATCATCATGCGCCGTGCGCATCCTGGCGAGCGCCTGCAAACCCTGGACGGCGCATACCGCGATCTGGACCCCGGCATGCTGTTGATCACCGACACGGCCGGCGCCATCGCGGTGGGCGGCGTCATGGGCGGGGCCGACACCGAGGTCAACACCGGCACGCGCACGATCTTGTTGGAGGCGGCGAATTTCCATTTTCTCAGCATCCGCCGCACCAGCCAGCTTCTCAAGCTGAGCAGCGAGGCAGCCAACCGCTTCGGCAAGCAGGTGGACCCCGAGCTGACCGTCGTCGCGCTGGCGCGCGCGGGCCAACTGCTGGCGGAGCTGGCCGGCGGCAAGACGCGGCCGGTCTACGGCGACCTCTATCCCGGCAGACCCCAGCCGAAGACCATCGCGCTCGATCCCGCCTACGTCAACCGCCTGCTCGGCGTGGATGTGCCGGTCGAGGAGATGGCGAGAATCCTGCGGGCGCTCGAGTTCGGGGTAGATGAGGAAACAAGGAGACAAGGAGACAAGGAGGAGGCCTCTATATCCTTGTCTACTTGTCTACCTGCTTCCTTGTCTACCCGTCTCCTCATCACCGTCCCCAGTCATCGCCTCGACGTGACCATCGCGGCCGATCTGGTGGAAGAGATTGGGCGCATCTTTGGCTATGATCGGATGCCGCACACGCTGCTAGAGGACGAGCTGCCTCTGCAGCGACGCAACGTGGCGCTGGAGGGGGAAGAGAAGGTGCGCGACGTGTTGGTCGGCTGCGGGCTGGACGAGGTCATCACCTATTCGCTGATTGACGTGCGCGATGAACTGCGTCTGAACGCGGCCGGCGCCGCGCGCGCTGCGGCGGCCGCGGCTGACGCCGTCGCGCCGGCTGAATCGCGCTATGTCACGGTCCTCAACCCGCTGGCGGCCGAGCGCAGCCATCTGCGGCGCACACTGATGTCGGGCCTGCTGAACACGGCGCGCTCCAATCTGCGCTTCACCGACCGCGTGGCGATCTTCGAGCTGGGCCGCGTCTTCTACCCGCGTCCCCAAGAGGTTTTGCCTGCCGAGCCGCGGCGTTTGAGCGCGCTGCTGATCGGCCCGCGCGAGATGCAGAGCTGGCTGCCGCACGACACAGGACAGCTCGGCTTCTACGATCTCAAAGGCATCGTGGAGACGCTGTTGGCGCGTCTCGAGCTCAAAGACATCACGTGGGAGCGGGGCGAGCACCCCGCCACGCATAGCGGCCGCACCGCGCGATTGCTGGTGGGAGGAACGGATGTTGGTATCGTGGGCGAGTTGCACCCGCTCGTGCGCCGCGCGTTCGATCTGCCGAACGCGACGGCCGCGATCATGGAGCTGGACCTCGATGCGCTGCTTGCCGGCTGGGGCGCGGCCGCGCCGATGGCCGACATCTCCACACAGCCCGCGATCTACGAAGACGTGGCGGTGATCGTGGATGAGGCGACGCCGGCTGCGCAGGTCGCGGGGCTGATACGCCAGGCCGGCGGCAAGCTGCTGGCAGACGTGCGGCTCTTCGACATCTACCGCGGCGGGCAGATCCCGGCGGGCAAGAAATCGCTGGCCTATAGCCTGACCTTCCAGGCCCTCGACCGCACCCTGACCGACGAAGACACGCGCAAGCTGCGCGGTAGGATCATAGGATGGTTGGAACGGGAGTTGGGCGCGGTGTTGCGGGCGTAGGTGGAGGTTGGACGTTGGAGGTTGGAGGTTGGAGGTTGGAGACTAGAGGTCGGAGGTTCCGAATAACCCCGCTCGGGCCGGTCTCCGACCGTGCCTGGCTCATGATGCTGCCCACGGGGAGCGTCCCCGCTCGGGCCGGTCTCCGACCGTGCCCGGCTCAGATGCTGCCCACGGGGAGCGTCCCCGCTCGTGCCGGTCTCCGACCGTGCCCGGCTCATGATGCTGCCCACGGGGAGCGTCCCCGCTCGGGCCGGTCTCCGACCGTACCCGGCTCAGATGCTGCCCACGGGGAGCGTCCCCGCTCGGGCCGGTCTCCGACCGTGCCCGGCTCCCGATGCTGTCCACGGGGAGCGTCCCCGCTCGGGCCGGTCTCCGACCGTGCCCGGCTCATGATGCTGCCCACGGGGAGCGTCCCCGCTCGGGCCGGTCTCCGACCGTGCCCGGCTCAGATGCTGCCCACGGGGAGCGTCCCCGCTCGGGCCGGTCTCCGATCGTGCCCGGCTCAGATGCTGCCCACGGGGAGCGTCCCCGCTCGGGCCGGTCTCCGACCGTGCCCGGCTCAGATGCTGCCCACGGGGAGCGTCCCCGCTCGGGCCGGTCTCCGACCGTGCCCGGCTCATGATGCTGCCCACTGGGGGTGTGGTTTTACAGGCTGCCCGCGTCTCTGGTACAATGCGATCCCAGAGCAGGGAATTTTTCATCCGAGGAGCAGCCCACCATGCATCATCTAAAGCATCGTATCGTTATCACTGGCATCGGCGCTGTAACCCCTCTGGGTCTCGACGCGCCGAGCACCTGGCAGGCGCTGATCGCGGGCAAATCCGGCGTGTCGGCGATCACCGCGTTTGACCCCGGCGACCTGCCCACCAAGATCGCCGCGTTTGTCAAGGGTTTTGACCCACATCAGCACATGGACCGCCGCGACGTGCGGCGGGTATCGCCGTTCGTTCACTATGCCGTGGCCGCCGCGCAAGAAGCCATGGCTCATGCAAGGCTCGATCTGAGCCACGAGGATCCGCTGCGCGTGGGGGTCGAGATCGGCAGCGCGCTCGGCGGCACGAACATCGTCGAAGAGCAGCGCGCGATTCTCGAAACGAAAGGCGTGCGCGCCATCGCGCCGACGACGGTTCCCGGCATCCTGATCAACATGGCGTCGTGCACGATCGCCATCCAACACGGCATCAAAGGCCCGGTGAGCTCGCCGGTGGCCGCCTGCGCCACCGGCTCGGTGGCGTTGGGGGACGCCGCGCGCAAGATGTGTCACGGCGAGGCAGATGTGATCATCGCAGGCGGCGCCGACAGCGTGATGACTGAGCTGGCGATCGCGGGTTTCAGCCGATTGGGTGCGCTTTCCACCAAGAATGACACGCCTGAGCAGGCGTGCGCGCCGTTCGACATCCATCGTGATGGCACGGTGGTGGGCGAAGGCGCGGCGGCGCTCGTGCTCGAAACGCTGGAACACGCCCAAGCGCGCCGCGCGCCGATCCTGGCTGAGCTGGTGGGTTATGGCTTGACGTGCGACGCCTTCCACATGATCATGCCGGACACGAACGGCGACGGCGCGGCGCGCGCCATGAACCAGGCCCTACGGTCCGCAGGCCGGACGCGGGAAGATGTGGATTGGATCTGCGCGCACGGCACGGCTACTCCGCTCAACGACATCTCGGAGACCAGGGCCATCAAGACGGTGCTGGGCGACCGCGCGGCCGCGGTGCCGGTCAGCTCGATCAAGGGCGCGTTGGCGCACATGCTGGGCGCGGCCGGCGCCATCTCGGCTGTTGCTGCGGTGCAGGCGATCCAGAACGGCGTCATCCCACCCACGCTGAACCATCACATCCCTGACCCGGAGTGCGATCTGGACTACGTGCCGGGCGTCGCCCGACACGCGACCGTGAAACACGTCCTCATCAATGCCTTTGGCTTCGGCGGCCAAAACGCCTGCCTGATGATCGCCGCGTGGAAGGGGGATGTTTGAGGTGGATCAAGAGCTTTTCGAGGATCTGGTCGCGGAGGCGTTGGCCGCCCTGCCAGATGCTTTCCAGGAGCGGCTGGACAACGTCGCGGTCGTGGTGGAAGATTGGCCCGACCGCGCGACGCTGCGCCAGGCGCGGCTGCGTCACCCGGATGAGCTGCTCGGCTTCTATCATGGCGTGCCGCAGACCCATCGCGGCAGCCACTATGGGCTGACGCCGCCCGACAAGATCAGCATCTATCGGTGGCCGATCGTGCGGCGCTGCCGCACGGTCGAAGAGTTGCGCGCAATGATCACGCGCGTGCTCTTGCACGAGCTGGCGCATCACTTCGGGATCGAAGATGACCGGTTGGCAGAACTCAACGCGTATTGAGGTAGGGGGACTCACCACCGTGGCGTTGGCGCGAGATCCGCTACCAGGCTCAGGGCTTCGAGGTTACTCGGTAGAGTCGGCGGCGCCCTCGATGATCTGCGTGCGCAGTTGGGCGATCTGGTCTTGCTGGTCTGCCGCCTGCCGCTTCAACTCAGCGAGACGTGCCCGGCGTTCTCGGAATGAGTCAGCCAGACGATGGTGGTCGTCGGGCAGGGGAATCTGCAGACGCCGCAGATCCTTTTCGGAGGTGCGCCCCGACATCTCACCGGTCGAGTAGATCGTCATCAACTGCAGAAGCGGCCTGTGGATGTGAAACCGATGTCGCCCACGCGCTTCATGAAGACGCGGTACACATCGGGAACGCGAGCCAGTTTGCGTATGAAGAGCAGGCTGCCCCGCACACTGGTTCCCGATGGGATGAACGCCCACTCCGGCAATTCGATCACCGCCAAGATCTGTGCTCGCTGTTTGATATAATCACGCACACGTGCGAGATTGCGATTGGTGAAGATTCCCTGCGGAATCACGATCGCGGCTGCACCGCCATCGCGCAACACGCGGATGATCCGCTCCAGGAAGAGCACTTCGCGCGTCACCGCAGCCACACTGCCTTGACCGTTTTGGCCTAGCTCGAACCTGGACAGCACGCTCGGGTCTTTTTCATAGCCAGCAAACGGTGGATTGGCAAAGACGACATCTACTGAACTCTCATCCAGGAGCGCGTGAAGCTGCGGGTCGTCTGACTCGTCTGTCTTGAGGGCATTGACGGTGAAGATGTTGCTGTAGTCCAGGCCGTGCATGAGCAGGTTGAGCCGAGCCACGCGGGCCGTGCGTTCGTTGATCTCTGTGCCGATCAGTCCGCGGCGGCTGTACGCCTTCAGTCGTTCATCGGCGGCTTCGAAAGACAACCCCGGCTGCGCCTGTCGGATTTGCTCCCTGATGATCTTGGCGCACATGATCAGAAAGCCGCCCGACCCACAAGAGGGGTCGTAGACGACCGTTCGTTCGTCAATGCCGACCAATCTGACCATGAACTCTACGATGCTGCGATGGGTGAAGAACTGTCCCAGCTCGCCGCGGAACGTGTTGCCAATGATGTTTTCGTAGATCGTGCCTTTGACGTCGGCCCCCTCGACCTGCGAAGTCGTCTCCAGGAGGCTGTAATTCTGAAGTAGACGGATGACCTCGTTGACGGCCAGGTCGTCGGCCCGGATCGCTTCACCCATGAAAATTCGGTCGAAGCCGGGGGTTTCATTGGCCTGGTCATACAGCCCGCGGATGCGCGCGGCGACCTCCTCCGGCGATTCACGGCGGTGGATAGTGGTCCGGCTGCCAGCCAGCGTGATTTCATCGTACAGCCGGACGAAGAGTAGTTTGCTGAACTCATCGAAGGCCTGCGCGGGATCGAAGCCGTGGCGTTCCCATAAGATGTTGTGACAGCGCTGAATGAGCTTCTGCAGCTCGTATTCGTTGGCAAAGCGAGTTGTAGGCATAGGACGACTCCGAATCTGGTTAGCCTGGTTGGCTATATTTTAGCCTATCAGGCTGATTCGTCAAGTCCCAACAGATCACGGATCCGTCGGACGCGACGGTTCGTGACCTGTTGGGTACGGGTCTTTCAAGAGCACATCGGACATACCATGACCATAATTCGTACACCAAGTCCAGACGTTTACTGTCCGGTTACCCCGGCCATCGTGGCCGAGCTGTCCGCGATCGTCGGCGCGAAGAACGTGATCTACGCCGATCCCGAACGCATGGCCGATTATGCGCACGATGAGACAGCCGGCGTCTATGAGACTTATTTGCCCGAAGTGGTCGTCAAGCCGGCGACCGCCGAGGAGATCAGCCAGATCACGCGGCTGGCCAATCGTGAGCGCATCCCGGTCACCCCGCGCGGGGCCGGCTCGGGGTTGTCGGGCGGCGCGACTCCCGTTTACGGCGGCATCTTGCTCTCGGTCGAGCGCATGAACCGCATCCTGGAGCTGGACTTGGAAAACCTGGTCGCGGTGGTCGAGCCGGGCGTCGTTACGAACGAGCTGAGCGAGGCTGTGCAGGCGCATGGCCTCTTCTACGCCGGCTATCCGATGAGCGTGGAGCTGTGCTTCATCGGCGGCAACGTGGCCGAGAACGCGGGCGGCGGCCGTGCGGTGAAGTACGGCGTGACAGGGCGCTACGTGCTGGGGTTGGAGGTGGTGCTGCCGACCGGCGAGATCGTGCAGTTCGGCGGCAAACGGCTGAAAGATGTCACCGGTTACGATCTGGTGCACCTGATGGTCGGCTCGGAGGGCACGCTCGGCATCTTCACCAAGATCATCCTGCGGCTGCTGCCTTCTCCGCTGGCCAGCGCCGTGCTGCTGGCGCCCTTCGCGGCCGCCCAGACGGCCATCGCTGCGGTGCCGCAAGTGATCCAGCGCGGGCATCTGATCCCGTCGGCCGTCGAGTTCATGGACTACGCGTCGATGGAGCTTGCCTATGATTTCCTGGGCGAGAAGCTGCCGCATCCGAAAGCGCGCGCTTTGCTGCTGGTGGAAGTGGATGGCTACAGTCCGGCTGAGGTCGAGGCGCAACGCAACACCCTGGCCGATCTGCTCTTGGAGGCGGGCGCGCTGGATATCTATGTGGGAGACACGCCGGCCACCGAAAAGAAGATGTGGCGGCCGCGACAGAAGATCGGCGAGGCGTTCAGCGCGCTGGGCGTGGAGCAACTGGACGAGGACATGGTAGTGCCGCTGGCGCAAATCCCGCCGCTGCTGCCGGTGTTGGAACAACTCGCACGCTCCTACCGCATGAAGGCATTTTGCTTCGGACACGTCGCGGATGGCAACATGCACCTGCACACGATGGCCGAGCCGGGCCTGACGGCCGAAGCGTGGAACGCGGCCAAAGCCGCCTTTCTGACGGACCTCTACCGGCGTGTGGTCGGACTGGGGGGCACGATCAGCGGCGAGCACGGCATCGGCTTCAAGCGCGTGCCCTATCTGGCGTTGGCGCTCGACCCGGCCGTGATCGCGCTGCATCGCCGCATCAAACACGCCTTCGATCCGCTCAACATCCTCAACCCCGGCAAGGTCTTTCCGGCCGAATGATCCGGCCGAATGAGAAGAGGAGACGAGAGATAGAGACGAGAGATAGAGACGAGAGATAGAGACGAGAGATAGAGACGAGAGACAACTGCCCATGCGTCTGATCTCTGTCACGCCTTCACCCTGTCACCTTGTCACCCCGTCACCTTGTCACCCTGTCACCTTGTCACCCCTGTCCCCTCACGGTCTGGGGGTCGCGGCCGGCTGCACGGTGACGCCTTCGGGCAGTTGCGTGCCTGGGCCGAACAAGAAGACCGCACGCCAGGGCTGATACTTGCTGACGAACTCGTCCTCGACCACTTTGCCGTCGCCGTAACGGGTCTTGCGCTTGACGACGACGTCCATGCCGTTTCTGGCCCACTCCACCTGTTGGATTGCCCCGCGGGCCAACGCCGGGTCTTCCTGGTACAGCGGCTTGTCGGGCGGCCGGACATTCGAAGTGACCGGTTTGTCCATCTCCACGTTGCGGTTAGGCTTGGTTCCGTAGAAATAGAACGTGAGACGACCCTTGGCCGCGTCTACCTCTGACTTGACGAGCAAATGCCGGCCGGTATCGTTGCGGAAGCGCAGGTCAACGTGCGGAGTGTAGATTGTAGCATCCAACCCAGGCTCGCCGTACCAGCTCACCACATAGCCGTGCGCCCAACGCTCAGTGATCGGAAAGCCGCCGAAGAACGCCGCGCGAAAGACCGTGGTGGATACCTGACACACCCCGCCGCCGATCCCCACCGCAGTGCGATCGCCCCAAATGATGAGTGAATCGGCAAAGCCATTGGCCGCGGTAATCTCGCCGACATGCCGGTTGAAGGAAAACTCCGCGCCCGGCGGGATCACCACCCCGCGGAACTTGCTGGCGGCCGCGGCGATGTTCTGAACGCGCTCGCGGCTGGAGCCCGCGAACCAGGTCGTGCCCTCGCTGACCTGCTCCACGATCCCCAGCTCGGCGATCTTGTTGCTGTCCACCTTGGGCAAGATGATCTTCACTGGCAGGGTGATCTCGCGCGTCGCGCTGCTCGGCGCACTCTGGGCAGGCCGCGGGTTGGGCGCCAGGCTGTGAATCATCGCCGCGATGGCATCGTTGGCGGCCTTGGCGTCTAACTCCTGGCCGATCTGGCTGGGCGAGAGGACGATCACCCTCTTGGCAAGCGGATCGAAGTCCAGGAGCGCGTCGCGGCCTGGGCGGTTGATCTGCGCCGAGACCTCTTTCAGATAGGCCGTAACCTGTTCGCGATCCAGCTCGACGTTCAGATCCATCGCGCCGGTGGATGCAGCTTTCGGGGTCAGCCTCAGCCAGCGCCGAAGCGTCGCGCGGTCCACCGCGAAGCGATAGACCGTATCCGCAGTCGGCGCGGTCAAGGTCAAGGGTTGACCAAGCAGCGCAGTCGCCACAGCCGCGGCCGATTCCACAGACGCGACCGACGGCTGGCGCTCCTGGACGACGAGCGGAATCGTTCCCCCCTGACCGGCGCGCAACACAGCGTTGAGCGCGGCGCGCGTGGCATCCAGATCAACCAGGCGACCCGGGCTGCCCGCGACGCCGCGCACCTCGAGGCCGGTGATGGTCAGCGCGCCTTCGCTCGGCGGCTGATCCACCTCGCGGGCAATGCGCTTGAGGGCAAAGGCGACGCGATTCTCGTCGTAGCGCAAGGTCGGCGAGATGGCGCGGCCCGCCCGCAGGGCATCCCATTGATCCAGCAAGTCAGTTTGGAGGCCGGTCCAGAGCGAGTGCGTGGCCATCCCCTGGCGTCCCACCGCGAACGCTTCCAGCGCGGTCGCGCGCGAGTCCACCGAGACGCCCAGGTCGGCCGGCGTCAGCATCCAGGAGCGCTCGCCGTAGCGCAGCGTTACCGCCGCGCCCGAGAACGGCGTCAGACCCTCTTCGATCGCCCTGATCGCTTGATCGAGGGTTAGGCCGCCCAGCGGAATGCTGCGCACATGCACGCCTTCGTAGATGCGCTCGGCATGGCGGAATTGGTAGGCCGCAATGACGCCCGCGACCGCTGCGGCCGCCAGACCGATCAGCAACCACAACAGCAGCCAGACGCCCCAGCGCCGCCGAACAGCAGGAAGCGATTCAGGCGCTCTGTGTACGATACGCCGGGATGCTGTCGGTTCGGCTGCGACCACGCGCGTCTTCATAGGTCACTTCCCAGGCGGGCGCCCAGGCCAGGGCGACCATCTGCACGTCAATGTCGCTCTTCCTGGGGGCGACGGCGATGTGTTCGATGCCCTCTGCGATGCTCGCCCACTGCTCCGTCAGTTCGTTGGCGTCGTGCTCCATGTCCTGCTTCAGTTCTTCGATATCGGCCTGCAGACGAGCGATCGCGGCCTCCGACTCGGCGATGTCGGCTTTGGCCGAGCTGGAGATGCGGCGCTTGCTGGCCGCGGTCGAAAGGCCGCGCAGGCTGGTGCTGCGCCGGCCCAACACGCCCAGGAAGCCCGCCACGGTCGCCAGGCCAGAGAGCACTTCCTCGCCCACGCGGCCGCGGTGTTCAGCCTGGTCTTCTTCAAGCTCACGTTCTTCTCGCACCAGGCGGGTTTCGAGTCGTTTGAGCTTGACCTCGTACTTGTCTCGCAGCTTATCCACGGCTACATCGCGCTGTTCGCGCGCGGCCTGCTGGCAACGCACCTTGAAGTCGCGCTCTGATTCGCCCGGCAGCGCGTGAAGCTTGAGGGCCGGGTTGTGGGCGAGCGCGAACGTCTGGTTGCGATAGAGATGATCGGCCAGATCGCCCGCCAGACCGCTCACGGCCCTGGCATCGTTGACGCCCGCGGGCAAGGCTGCGACGAAAAGCGCGGCGCTCTCCGGCTGGTCATCCAGCTCGCGTGGCATGACTTCGACAGGAATGGCGTCTCGCCACGAAATGATGCGGCTCCCTTCGCTCACCGGCAGCAGCAGCGAAAAGTCCCGGCGTTCATCCACTCCGCGCCGGCGATCGATGAAGCGGACGCTGGCGAAGCCGATCAGCGCCGGCTCGTAGACCAGGCGCTTGGCGCTCGGCAGGACGTTGCCGCCGACCCGATCGGCGATCACGCGGGCTGTCTGGCTTTCGGCGACAGCCAGCGGCAGGTATACCTGGGACATGCCAGGCGGCAGCACCGGCGGCTGCGACACCAGACCCCCAGGCGCACCGCCAGCGCGGATGCTGGCGACGGCTGCGGTCGGCTGGCCAACCGGCCGGGCGAGTTCGGCGGCGGCCTTGCGACCTTCCATCAGAGTCTTGATCTGGCGACGCGTCAACGGCCCGCGGAGATAGCTCATCGCCCAGCGGGTGGTGAAGATCACGGGCGACTTGAGGTTGATGTTGTGCATCAGGAACACGCGCGTATCCAGAGACGAAATCGTCTTGTCGAGCACGCTGCGATCGCTGATCGTTCCCGCCTCGGCCATCACACTTTCCAGGCCATCCATCAGCCGGGCCTTGTCGCGTTCGGCCTGCAGCTTGCCGATGAACCAGGTGCCGGCGTTGGTCAGCCCCTTGTAGTCAATGTCCACCGGATTCTGCGTGGTCAACATCATGCCCACCCCATACGCCCGCGCCTGCTTGAGCAGCGTCAGCATCGGCTTTTTGCTGGGAGGATTGGCCGTCGGCGGGAAGTAGCCGAAAATTTCGTCCATATAGACGATGGCGCGCAGGCTGGTGGTTCCTGGCTGGCTGCGCATCCAGGAGATGACCTGTTCCAGCAGGATCGTGACGAAGAACATGCGCTCGGCTTCGCTCAGGTGGGCGATGTAGAAGATGCTGTGCCGCGGCTTGCCCTGGGGCGTGTAGAGGAGGTCGCCGATGTCCAGCGGCTCGCCCTGCGTCCAGGCCGCAAAACTCGGAGCGGCGATGATGTTGTTCAGCGCCATCGCCAGGGCAAAGCGATCCTTCTCCGGATAGAAGGTGTCCACATCGAAGACGCCGATCTTGCGAAACTGCGGCTTCTGCACGGCCAGGATCAAGCGAGCAATATCCAGATCCTGGCCGGCGCGCCAGGCCTGCTCCATGATGTTGGAGAGCAAGATGTGTTCGCGGCTGCGCACGGGGTCGGCCTCGATGCCGACGAGCCCCAGCAAGCCTGAGACCGTGCCCTGGATGCGATCGCGCAACGTCTCGGCGTCGGTGCTCCAATCGAGCTTCGGGGCCTGGAAGCTGCTGAGGATGCTGACGGGCAGCCCGGCATCGGAGCCTGGGGTGTAGATGGTGAATTCGGCGGCGTTCTTCAGGGCGCGGATGCGGTCGGGGCCTTCTTCCCAGCTCGCCAGGCCATCGCTCCATGTCTTGGCGACCTGTTGAGCATAGGCTTCGGGCGTCAGACCCTTGCGCCGGGCGTCATCAGGATTGACCCAGGGCAAGAAGTCCGCGGGCTGCAGGTCGGGGAAGGTGAGCAGCAGATTGGTGATGTCGCCTTTGGGATCAATCAAGATCGCCGGCACGCCATCGAGCGCGGCCTCCTCGAGCAGACAGATGCAGAGGCCCGTCTTGCCGCTGCCGGTCATGCCCACGCAGACCGCGTGGGTCGTCAGGTCGCGCGAGTCGTAGTTGACCGGCCGATCGGCGAACGCCTGCCGGGTCTTCAGGTCGTACTCACGGCCCAGAAAGAAACTGCCCAGTTTTTCGATGATTGGCATGCGAATGCTCCTTCTCCATGGACTGGTCTTCGAGTATCCTCTCAATAATCCGGGGAAACGGCGGTCACAGACCGCCTACGAGCCTGCTTTCAGGGGGTCTGCGACCCCCGTCGGCCCCCACTTATTGAAAAGATACGTCTTCGACGATCCGACACGCGGATTGGGAACCTGGAACCTGCCAGGTCAAGCTATTATAGCATAGACGGAACTTGTGGGATAGTGAGGTAGCAGACGGTTAGGAGCGAACACAGAGAGAGGCCGCTCTCAATCATGCCCTATCAGCCGGCTGAGGGCGGCAATCGGCGTCACGCGGCTTGCCTGCACGGCCTGTCGCCAGCCTAACACCTTCGGCAGGCCCAGCAGCCCGGCCAATTGCCCGCGCAAACGTGCGCGGGCCGCCGCGCCGCGCCAGGCGCGCAGCGCGTCCCATGTCACGCGCGCTTGCGCGGCCACGATGCGGCCGAGATGCCGGCGGATCAGAGGGCCGGGCATGTCTTTGGCGACAACCCAAATCGTGTTGCGACCCACGTAGAAGCTGGCGAACGCTCCGCCGCCGGTCGCGCTCAGATGGTGATAGAGGCGGGCGTTCGGCGCGAAGACGGCGCCCCAGCCCAGCAGTTGCAGCCGCCACGCCAGGTCAACATCCTCCAGGTACATGAAGAGCCGCTCGTCGAAGCCGCCGGCCTGTTCCCACGCCAGCCGACGGTAGGCCACTCCGCCGCCGCAGCCCCCGAAGATGGTCAACTCGTCGTCGTATTGACCGCGGTCAACCTCCCATACGCCGCGATTGCGCGGGATGCCGTTGGCGGCCATGATGTCCCCCGCGTTGTGCAGGGTATCGCGGCGGTCGAAGAGCAGCATCTTGCTGGCGACTGCGCCGGCCTGCGGGTGAGCAAGCGCGGCTTCGGCCAACGCCGCCAGCCAGCCCGGCTCCACTTCGGTGTCGTTGTTCAGCATCACCAACAGATCGCCCATCGCGGCTGTGGCGCCCGCGTTGCATGCCGCGGCCAACCCACTGTTGCGCGGCATGGGAACGATGTGAACCTGGGGATAGTTGGCCTGCACGAACATGACCGAATCGTCGGTAGAGGCATCGTCCACCAGAATGACCTCGGTCAATTCCCGGGGGTAGCTCTGCGCCTGCAACGCATCCAGGCAGGTGCGCAGAAAACGCAACCCACTGTAGTTGGGAATGATGACGCTGCACCGCAGATCCATCATAGATCCTATCGCCACGCCGTCCGCAGCAGCGCCAACCAGTTGCCGTGCATGATCCCTGCGATGTCGTCCGCGGTGTAGCCTCGCTCGGCCAGCAGAGCGCCGACCTTCTGGAGATCGGCGATGGTGTCCAGATCGCTGACCGTCTGCTCCAGTCCATAGCCGCCATCCAGGTCGCTGCCGATGCCCACGTGCCGGCAGGAACCTGTTAGTTGGCAGATGTGGTCAATGTGGTTGATCAGTTTGGCCAACGTGACGCCCGCGTTCGAGGTTTGGCCGACGATCCAGCCCTCGCGCAACATCGCAGCGTCGAGCATCACGCCGATCACGCCGCCGCGCACCGCGATCGCCAGGATGTGCTCATCAGAGAACTGGCGCTGGTTGCGCACGAGCGCCCGGCAGTTGCCGTGGCTGACCAATACGGGGCCGCCGAAGCGTGCCAGCGCCTGGCCCAGGGCGCGGTCCGAAAAGTGGGTCAGGTCAAGAATGACGCCCAGCCGTTCCATCTCGGCCAGCAGCGCGCTGCCGATGTCGCTCAGCCCCAGCTCGGTGCCGGTGCCGCCTGCATAGCGGCCGGGGCCGTAGTGCGCCGGCCCGATGACGCGCACGCCGGCGTCCCACCATTCGCCCAGTTGGTCGGGGGATGCGATCGCGTCCGCGCTTTCCATGCTGATGACAAAGCCCAGCGGCGGCGCCTCGGCCGCATCTGCCTGAGGCTGCGCGTCCCACGCTTCCCACTCGGTCACGTGGCGATTCAGCCCGGCCAGGTCAACCACAATCCGTGCATGGCCCTCGCGCGCGAGCGCCTTGTAGTAAGCCAATTGCCCCTGCGCGATGCCATAGGTCTGCGCGACCGAGCTGAAGTCAATGTGCGGCGCAGTGCGGCCTGTGGATCGCACGAGCAGCGTCGCCAGGCTCACAGCGATCCGCCCCTGGCGCATCTCGGGCAGGGCCACTGTGCCCATTGCCAGCCCGCTGCCGGGGTTGGCGACTTTGAGCGAGCGCTCTTGGGTGCGAATCGTGTAGACCGACAGCAGCAGATCGCGGTTCCATTGCAGCGCGTTCCACGCCAGGTCAAGATGACCGTCCACTATAAGCATTTTAACCCTCCCCAAATGCCATTGGATTCCAGTTGGATATGACTACGCGACCTGGCGCTCACGAACTCGAACGCAGCAAGGCGACATAGTCAGCGAGAGCCTCTTGCCACGGCCGCAACACGATCCCCAGCGCGGCGGCGTTCGTGTTGGCCAGCACCGAATGAAGCGGCGGCCGCGAAGCTCGTGGCCAGTCCGCGCTCAGAATCGGCATGATCGGCAGATCGGGCCGGCCCGCCAGCCGCCCGATCTCGCGTGCGAACTCGTAACGCGAGCAGAAACCAGCATTGGTGAGATGATACACGCCATAGTGCCCGGTCGCCGCCAGTTCCGCCATAGCAACCGCCGTATCGGTCGCATAGGTTGGGTTGCCGAACTCGTCAGCCGCTACGCGCAGCGCGCCGTGTTTCTCGGCGCTCGCCAGGATCTTGGTCACGAAGTTGGCGCCGGCCGGCCCGAACAGCCACGCGATGCGCACGATGTAGAAACGATCGAGCAGGTCTCGGATGATCTGCTCGGCCGCGGCCTTGCTGCGCGCATAGACGCTGAGCGGGTTCGGCTGATCCCACTCGCGGTAGAGATCGCGACGCGCGCCGTCGAAAACTTCGTTCGTGCTGACGTGCAGCAGCGCCGCGCCGGACCGTTGCGCAGCCAGCGCCACGTTCTGCGCACCGACCGCGTTGACGCGAAACGCCAGCTCAGGATCCTTCTCGCAGCCATCCACGTCGGTGTACGCGGCGGCGTGCACCACCAGGTCGGGCTGCCACGCGGCAAGCTCGTCCGCGGTAGTCCAACTGGCGATGTCGAAGGCCGGCAGGTCAACTTCCAGGATCTCGTGGCCTGCAAACGCAGCCACGAGTTGGCGGCCAAGCTGCCCCAGCGCGCCAGTGATGACGACACGCATGATCCTTTATCCCTCCTGCGATCCGCTGAGTCTACCAACGATTGAGCAATACATCCAGTTCCCGCCGGATGTCGGCCAGCGCGGGATCTTCTTCTAACCCGGCCGACTCGGTCGCCACCAACGGCACGAAGCGCACGTCGGCCAGGCGTTGCGCGGTCAGCCGGCCACCTGCGTGCTCGATGAGCCATAGCACCTGGTCCCAGATGCTTTCGCCCACCGGGATCACCAGCCGGCCGCCGTCAGCGAGTTGCGCGACGAGCGCGGGCGGCGCATCGGCAGCAGCCGCGGTGACGATGATCGCGTCATACGGCGCGTGTTCGGGCCAGCCCTGGCGACCATCGCCGATCTTCACCTCGACCGGGTAGTTCAGCGCCCGGAATCGTTCCTGGGCTGCACGCGCCAGCTCTGGCAGCGTCTCCACGCTGTAGACGTGGCGCGTGATCTGCGCCAGGATCGCGGCCTGGTAGCCTGAGCCGGTGCCGATCTCCAAAACGCGGCTGTTCGGGCCAAGACGCAACGCCTGGGTCATCAGCGCCACGATATAGGGTTGCGAGATGGTCTGTCCCTGACCGATAGGCAGGGGAACGTCGTAGTAAGCTTCGTCGCGATGCTGCGGCGGCACGAACAGGTGGCGGGGCACGGCCGCCAGCGCGGCCAGCACGCGGGGATCGGTCACATCTGGCCAGTGCGGCAGCCAATGCTTGGGCGGCGACTGCTGCTTCATCGTGCGGCCTCTTCGGCTAACGTCTGCCAAAAGCCCGCGGCCGCAAGCTGGCGGAAGACCTGTTCCGCGGCCCAGTCCTGGCCAGTCGCGGTCAGGTGAACGCCATCGGGCAGCAAGAGAGATGCCAGAGGGATGCCATCGGCCGGGTGTTGCGCCAGCTCGACCAGGGGGACGCGGGCCTGCGCCGCGACCGTGCGAATGATGCGGTTGTAGGCTGTGTAGGTCGCCGCGCGGCTGCGCGTTGCCTCAGTTTCGGCGTCGGCCAGCGGCGTCATGGTCAACAGCACGGGTCGCGCGCCGATCGTGCGTGTGCGTGCGACCAGGGCCGCCAGCGCATCGGCAAACCCGGCGGCCGAGGTGCGCGGGAAGGGCTGCGGGACATCTTCTGGCGCGGCCGCGGGCAAGAGGTCGCGCGGCCGGGCCAGACGTGCGATGCGCGCCTGAACTGCGCGCCACAGGTAGCTGCGTTCGAGGCCGTTCGGCGCCGACAACTCCCACTCGCGATCCATCCCGTGGCGGGCCGGATAGCAATCGTTCAAGCCGAAGGCGATCAGCGCCGCCTGCGGGCCGGCCGCAGCAACATCGCGCTCGAAGCGCGCATAGCCGCGCGGCGCGGTGTCGCCGGGCAGCCCCGCGTTGACCATGCGCCAGGTCACGGCCGGATGGACGGCCCGCAAGCGTTCAACGAGCAGCGCGGGCCAGCCGCCGGCCGTGATCGAATCGCCGAGCGCGACCAGCGTCGTCGGCCCTGGCGCCGGCGCGCCGCGCGGCAGCACATGACGCCGATAGCGGCTGCGCAACGCCAGCTCCGCCGCGGTCGTCAACGCCGCCGCGACCAGGATCGCGGCCAGCGGCCATCGCCATGATCTCCACCACCTCAGCATCGTGCGCCATTGTAACATCAGCAGGGATAGGCCGCAAGGTAGGGCGAGGCATTCCCGGCACGGTCGTGGTCGTGCATGTCTGCCCCTTGCCCCAGAAACGGTGGGGGCTGGCTACGCTGCGCGGCGTCCTGACCAACCCAACCTATACTGGCCGAGTGTATGCCGGCCGCACGCATCCACGGCCGGCGCGCATCCGGCGTTTGGCTACCCACCCGCTGGGCCATCCCTATGACTCAGTAGTGGCAGTCCCCCGCGAGGAGTGGATTCTGGTGGCGGACATCCCGGCCATCGTCAGTCAGGAACAGTTCGATCTCGTCCAGGCCAAGTTGGCCCGCAACCAATCCTTTGCCACGCGGCATAATACCACCCACCAGTACTTGCTCCGCGCCTTGGTCAGTTGTGGGATCTGCCAACTGGCCTGCTGCGGTCGTACCTCTCCCAACGGCCGATACAGCTACTACATCTGCACGGGCAAGGATCGCCTGGTCCAAAACCGGCGTGAAGAAAAATGTCCAGCTCGCTTCATCCCTGCCCGGCAACTGGATGACTTGGTATGGCAGGATCTCTGCGATCTGCTGACTCATCCACAGGCCATCGCGGTCGCCATGGAACGCGCCCTTGGGGGGTAATGGTTGCCGCAAGAACTGCAAGCTCGCCAGGAGAACTTGCGGCGTGCCCGTGCGAGTCTGGAGCAACAACTCAACCGCTTGACTGACGCTTATCTGAGCGGCGTGATTCCGCTGGCCGAATATCAGCGCCGTCGCCAGGATCTGGAACAGCGCCGCCTGGCTTTGGAGAATCAGGCCCAGCAATTGGCCCACCAGGTTGATCGCCAAAAGGAACTAACGGGCTTGGTCGTGCGAGTCGAGGACTTCTGCCAACGCGTCCAGACCGGCCTCGCCACAGCCACTTTCGAGCAGCAGCGCCAACTGGTGGAACTACTCATTGACCGGGTGGTCGTCACAGATGGCGAGGTCGAGATCCGCTACGCGATTCCGACCAGTCCTACCAGCGAGCACGTGCGTTTTTGTCATTTGCGTTCAGACTATTTCAAGAGCGTGATTAGTGTCAGAGGCGTGGGCGGTTCACCCCCACGCGTGTGGGGAAAACCGCAGTTTCGATGCCAGAGAGGATGTCGGCGACGGTTCACCCCCACGCGTGTGGGGAAAACGGCGGATGCAGCCGAGGCTATGCCGAAGCCGGCGGTTCACCCCCACGCGTGTGGGGAAAACCGGCGACCGGTCTCAACGTGCGCGTGGCAGACGGTTCACCCCCACGCGTGTGGGGAAAACCTGGCGACGGGGAGCGAGGATAGCTCGATGGCCGGTTCACCCCCACGCGTGTGGGGAAAACGCCAGCGCGTTGTACAGCAGGATCTGCATGGTCGGTTCACCCCCACGCGTGTGGGGAAAACGGCTTCTGCCGCCTGAGTCGAAGAGGCTGTGTTGGTTCACCCCCACGCGTGTGGGGAAAACGGGAGCCCACCGATCGGATAAAATAGGATGCCCGGTTCACCCCCACGCGTGTGGGGAAAACTCGTGCTGAGTACGCTGCCGCAAAGGCTGGTACGGTTCACCCCCACGCGTGTGGGGAAAACTGACACGGCGGGCTGACGTGAATCAGGTCGTACGGTTCACCCCCACGCGTGTGGGGAAAACGATTGGCACATCGCAACGCTGCAGGACCTCGGCGGTTCACCCCCACGCGTGTGGGGAAAACATGTATGGGCCGACAGACCAGATCGTGCCGCACGGTTCACCCCCACGCGTGTGGGGAAAACGGCATCCAATCTCAGGATGTCGTCAACGAATGCGGTTCACCCCCACGCGTGTGGGGAAAACGTGCAGTAGGCATAACCGGCATTTACATACACCGGTTCACCCCCACGCGTGTGGGGAAAACGCCTCCCCCTGGTCCACCAACTGCTCGTCGAACGGTTCACCCCCACGCGTGTGGGGAAAACGGGCGTCCGCCCGCCATGGTGGCTCGCCGTGACGATTCACCCCCACGCGTGTGGGGAAAACCAGATCACCGTCCCAACCAGCCACCACGAAGCCGGTTCACCCCCACGCGTGTGGGGAAAACAACATCATTCGCCTCAACTTTCACCGCCACAGCGGTTCACCCCCACGCGTGTGGGGAAAACGAGATCTGGTGCTGTGGCACGCTGGCCCACGCCGGTTCACCCCCACGCGTGTGGGGAAAACTGCGTCGTCGTGATCCCCGCGTGCCCCAACATCGGTTCACCCCCACGCGTGTGGGGAAAACGGCCGATTTCAGTCCCAGCAGCTTCGCCAGTTCGGTTCACCCCCACGCGTGTGGGGAAAACGACCTTGTACGCGCCATTCAGTTCAGCCATGTCGGTTCACCCCCACGCGTGTGGGGAAAACGACCTTGTACGCGCCATTCAGTTCAGCCATGTCGGTTCACCCCCACGCGTGTGGGGAAAACGTCCGGCC
>VGOD01000020.1 GCA_016876015.1 Chloroflexota bacterium | reverse complement strand
CCGGGGAACAAGGACGTGGCGACGCTCATCCTGCGCTGCAACAGCTCATCGCGGAGCGCCGGGCGCTCTACGCCGCCGAGAAGATGCGCCGCCAGACGCCGCGCATCTTGCTCAGCGATGGCCGCGCATTCTACGAAGGGGTGCGCGCGGCGGCTGGCGCGGGCGAGAATGTCATCGCCGGCAGCCCGGTTTCGCCGGGCGTGGTGGAAGGGCTGGTTCGTGTGGTGCTCGACCCTCACGCTGCAGGACTGCGGCCTGGCGAGATCCTCGTCTGCCCTGGCACTGATCCGGCCTGGACACCTCTCTTTCTGGCCGCCGGCGGGTTGGTGATGGAGGTGGGCGGGCTGATGACGCACGGCTCGGTGGTGGCGCGCGAATACGGCATCCCGGCCGTGGTCGGCGTGACGCGGGCCACCCAACGCCTGCAGACGGGCCAGCGCGTCCGCGTGGATGGCTCGGCTGGCCGCATCGAGATCCTGGAGCCGTTGGCCACACCGTTGTCAGACTCTTGACGGGGGGGAGTCTCATCCTATGGTCTCACGTAATCTCTGGCGGCGCAAGATGCGCAGCGCCCTGACGATTCTCGGCATCGCCATCGGCGTGGCGGCTGTGGTGGCGCTCGGTGCGATGGCGCAGGGCATGATCGTCAACTACGGAACCGCCATCGGCCTGAGCAACGACCTGCTGGTGATGCAGGCGAATGCGCTCGATCCGATCTTCAGCAGCCTGGATGAGGAGCTGGGTCTGCGCGTGCGCGCGATCCCAGGGGTGGCGAACGTGGATGCCGGGGTCTATTCCTGGATCGCCACCGAGGAGATGCCCTTCTTTCTGATTTTCGGCTACGAACCGGGCAGCCCGGCCGCCGCACACTACCGGATCGTCGAGGGCAAGCCGGTCACCGGGCCGAAGCAAATCGTCCTGGGCCGCCGCGCGGCCGACTCGCTGAAAAAGCGCGTGGATGACACGGTGCGACTCTACGGCGTGCCGTATCACATCGTCGGCATCTATCAAACGGGCCAGGGGATGGAGGAGTCGGGCGGCGTGGTGACGCTGGCCGACGGCCAGGAGATCGCGCAGAAGCCGCGCAAGGTCAGCCTGTTCCAGGTGGGTCTGGCCCGCGGCGCCGACATTGACCAAGTCACAAAGCGCATCGAGGCGACCGACAAGGGACTGACCGTCTCGAAGGCCAGTGAGTATAACGCTTCTGAACAGTGGGCGGCCTGGCTGTACGGCTTTGCCTGGAGCATTGCGGCCATCGCCGTCATCGTCGGCGGGTTGGGCATGATGAACGCCATGGTGATGAGCGTGTTGGAGCGCACGCGCGAGATCGGCGCACTGCGCGCGCTTGGTTGGCGCAAGTGGCAGGTGGTGCGCATGATCCTGGGCGAGGCGACCGTGTTGAGCGCCATTGGCGGTGTTGTCGGCATCTTGCTGGGAGTCGGGCTGACGGAACTCGCGGCGAGCACGCCCGGCGTGGGCGCGTTCATGGAGGGGGTCTATTCGCCGGCCCTTTTCATCCAGGGCCTGGCCACCGCCATCTGCCTGGGGTTGGTCGGCGGCGCGTATCCCGCCTGGCGGGCCGCCAACCTGCTGCCGGTCGAGGCGCTGCGCTACGAGGGGGGCGCCACGGCCGATGGCCGCCGGCCGATCACCGTGGGCAGCCAGAGCTTTCGCAACCTCTGGCGCCGGCGGACGCGCACTCTCCTCTCCGCGGCCGGCATCGGCATCGGGGTGGCGACGCTGGTGACGCTGGGCGGGCTGACCAAAGGGCTGATCGGCCAGCTCAACACCATGGCGGGCAGCGGCGGGGCTGGCCACATCACGGTCATGCAGGCCAAGGTCGCCGACCTGAGCCTGAGCGCGCTCGATGAGCGCATGGTGAGCCAGATTCAGGCCATGCCAGGGGTCAAGGCGGTCAGTCCGATGCTGATGGGCTTCGTGATGACCGCCGACATGCCGTTCTTGATGATCGCAGGGCTTGATCCGAACAGCGCGGCGATGGCGCACTACCAATTGATCGAGGGACGCCACGTGGCGCGACCAAACGAGGTCATCATCGGCAAGCTGGCGGCCAAGAACTACAAGAAGAGCATCGGCGACCTGTTCACGCTGTACGGCAACCGCTATCGGGTGGTGGGCATCTACGAGACGGGCGTGGCGTATGAAGATGGGTCGTGCGCCATCGCCCTGCGTGAGGCGCAGCGGCTGCTGAACCGGCCCCGGTCGGTGAGCTTCATCTTCGTGGATGTGACGAACCCGGCGCACGTCGCCGCGGTGCGCGGCCTGATCGAGCGGCGCTTCCCCGAAGCGCAGGTGAGCCTGAGCAGCCAGTTCGCGCAAGACACCGACGCCATCGAGCAGATGAACGCCATGACCGCGGCCATCGGGCTGCTGGCCATGCTGGTGGGCGGCGTGGTCGTGGCAAACACCATGATGATGTCCATCTACGAACGCACGCGAGAGATCGGCACGTTGCGCGCGGTGGGTTGGCGCAAACGCCGTATCCTGGCCCAGGTGCTCCAGGAGAGCCTGTGGCTCTGCCTGATCGCCGGCGCGCTCGGCGCGCTGATCGGCATGGGCGGGCTGAGCCTGCTGGCCCGGCTGCCCCTCATGGACGCGTTCCTGGTGGTCGAGTGGGACGCGCCGATCTTCATCCGCTCGGTGGGCATCGCCCTATTGGTCGGCGTAATCGCCGCGCTCTATCCGGCCTGGCGCGCGAGCCGTCTGCAACCGGTCGAGGCGCTGCGCTATGAATGAGGCAGGAGGCTAACATGAAGCGTAGGATCTTGAGCATCGTGAGCATTGCTTTGGTGCTCGTCGGCAGCCTGGTGGGGTGCAGCCAGACGTCGGGGAAGTCGGCCGGCGATGCAGCGACCGCTACCGCCGGGGCCGCATCGCAAGAGGATGTCATTTGGGCCTCGGGCAAGCTGTTGCCCGCGCGGTGGGCAGAGATCAGCCCGGCCGCCTCTGGGACTGTGCGCCGCGTGTTGGTTGCCGAGGGGGAGAGGGTGGAGACGGGCAAGCTGCTGGTCGAGCTGGACAACGACATCCTCCAAAGTCAGGTGCAGGTGGCGGCCGCCGCGGTGACCGAGGCGGAGGCGAGCCGCGACAGGCTGCTGGCGGGCGCTACGCCGGCCGAGTTGGCCGCGGCGAAAGCCGATGTGGCTGCGGCGCAAGCCGCGGTCGCGCAGGCGCAGGCCGCGCTCCAGCAGGCGCGAGAAGCGGTCGCGGCCGCCACGGCCCAGGTGGCCATCGCCCAGGCGCAATACGACCAGCTCGCCAGCCTGCCCACGGCCGCGGAACGCATCGCGGCGCAGCGCCAGGTTGACCAGGCGCAGGCGGCCGTCAGACACGCCCAAAGCGCCTATGACATGGTGCGCGGCGATCCGCACATCGGCGCGCGTCCCGAGGCGTTGGCGCTGGAACAGGCGACGCTGGCGCTGCAAAACGCAAAGGCGGCCTACGCCGTTGCGACGCAGGGCGCCACGGCCGAGCAGTTGGCGGTCGCGCAGGCGCAGATTAACGCGGCCGCAACCCAGGTGCAGATCAGCCGGGCGCAAATCCCTGCGGCCGAAGCCGGCGTGCAGGCCGCACAGGCCGGGCTGGCGCGCGGCCAGGCGACGCTCGATCGGGTGCAGGCCGGCGCCACAGCCGAGGACCGGGCGGTAGCCGCAGCGCGCGTGAAGTCGGCGCAGGCTGCGCAGACCGCGGCCCAGGCCCAGCTCAAACAAACCCAGGTGAGCGCGCCCTTCGCCGGCCAGATCGGCGCGATTTTCGTGCGGCCTGGCGAGACCGCATTGCCTGGCCAGGCGGCGCTGATCCTGGGCGATACGAACCGGATGCGAGTGGAGACCACCGACCTGCGCGAGACCGATGTCGCCAGGCTGCGGATTGGCATGCCCGCGGAAGTGACCTTCGACGCGCTGCCCGGCCGCACGTTCCAGGGCAAGATTGCCCGCATCGCGCCGATGAGCACCGTCGAAAAAGGCAGCACCAACTACACCGCGGTGGTCGAGGTGGCTGCTCCCGCGGCCGGCTCAGGAGACGTCATTGATCCCAGCCTGCGGTGGGGCATGACCGCGTTCGTGAATATCCGGGTAGACAAGTAGGCAAGGAACGGGTAGACAAGTGACAGCCATGTCTGACGAACTGATCGTTACCAGGGACCTGACCAAGGTCTACGGCGCCGGCGAGGCGGCCGTGCGCGCGTTGGATGGGGTCAACCTGACCGTGCAGCGCGGGGAACTGCTGGCGGTGATGGGGCCGAGCGGCTGCGGCAAGAGCACCCTGCTCAACATGCTGGGCGCGCTCGACCAGCCGACCGCGGGCGAGGTGTGGGTGGCGGCCGAGAACCTGGCGCGGCTGCGCGATGTGGACGCGTTCCGCGCACGCACGGTCGGGTTCGTGTTTCAACTGCACAACCTCCTGCCCACCCTGACCGCACAGGAGAACGTCGAGGTGCCGATGCAGGGCCAGGGCCTCTCCGCGGGGAAGCAGCGCGGCCGGGCGCGCGAGCTGTTGGAGCTGGTGGGGCTGGGGGACAGGCTCCATTCCCTGCCCAGCCAGCTCTCGGGCGGTCAGCGCCAGCGGGTGGCTGTGGCCCGCGCCCTGGCCAACCGCCCCTCGTTGCTCCTGACGGATGAACCGACCGGCAGCCTGGACAGCCAGGCCGGCGCAGAGATACTGGCGCTGCTGGCAGATCTCAACCGGAATCAGGGGACTACGATCCTGGTCGTCACCCACGACCGCCGCGTGGCGCAGGCCACCGGCCGCATCGTGCGCATGAGCGATGGCCGCATCGTCAGCGACCACCGGCTGACCGACCCCCTGGAAGAGGACCTGCGCACGCTGGCGCAGAGCCGGCTGGGCCAGGCGCTGCTGGGCCGCAACGCCGAGGATGACCTCAGTTCCGATTTCTTGAGCCAGGCAGACCAGGCCGCGCTGCGGCGTCTGTTGATGAGGGTGAACAGCGGGTGAGACTGGCCGGCTGAAGGCGCGCCGGAGGCTAAAAGCCGTCCGGCTACAAAATGGAAGCCCCTGCCGGGGCTGGGCGTCAGGCCCGCATGGGCCTTGCACCTGGTAGCCCGATCCGTTCGACGGTCGGGCGGGAAGCTGTTTAGGATACAATGACCCAACAGACGCGGCCATATCCTTGCAGTCTGGGACAAGGGGGTGACATATGCCAGAAACGCCAACCGCCGCCTACGATGTCTTCATCTCCTACAGCCACGCCGACCAGGTCTGGGTTGGAGAGTGGCTGGTTCCCCGCTTGAAGGCCGCCCATCTCAAGGTCTGCACCGACCGGGAATCGTTCGACATCGGCGTGCCCAGCCTGATCAACATGGAGAACGCGGTGACTGCCAGCCGGCACACGCTGCTGGTGTTGACCGAAGCGTGGGTGCGCAGCCAGTAGCCGCAGTACGAGGCGCTGCTGGCGCAGAGCGACGACCCGGCCGGCCTGTTCCAGCGCACCCTGCCCGTGTTGCGCCAGCCGTGCGCGCCCTCGCGGCGCATCGGCATGTTGACCTACGCCGACCTGACCGGCCAGGCTGATACCGAGGCCGAGTTCGCCAGACTGCTCGACGCCATCCGCGGGGTGCGCCGGCCGCCAGACGCCAGCGCAACCGCGACCACCCTGGGGCTGAGCTACGACCTGCGCGGGACGGCGCAGGGGGTCGAGGCGGCCAGGGCCGAGCGGAGCTATCGTGACCAGCTCGTCAGCGACCTGACGTGGCACGACTTCCGCGGCATGTATCAGTTCGAGCAGAACCCCCGCCTGCCGCTGGCCGACATCTACCAGGAGTTGGGGCTGCTGAAGATCGGCGGCGCGGAAGAGCACCGGCGAACACGCGAGCGGATGCTGACGCTGGACGAAGCCGAGCGCACGGCCGAGGTCGAGCGTCGCGTGGGGGAGCGCGTGTCGGGCGCGCTGGCGCGCTCGCAACGCCTGGTAGCCCTGGGCGATCCAGGCGTGGGCAAGACGATCTCGCTCAAGTTCATCGCGCTGACGCTGGCGAGCGGCCGTGGCGCGGAGCGCCTGGGGCTGGCCGCGCCCTACTTGCCGGTGATGGCGCGGTTGGCGCACTTCGCCCAGGTGTTGGGTCGGGAGCCGACGCTGTCGCTGGACAACTACGTGCTGCAGACCATCCCGAAGAGCTACACGACGGGGTTGGCCGACTTCGTGCGGCTGGCGTTGGGCCGCGGGGCCTGTATGCTGTTGCTGGATGGCCTGGACGAGGTGGGCGATACCCGGACGACCGGCCAGTCATTGCGCAAGGCGGTCGTCAAACGGGTGCAGCAATTCGCCGATCGCTGGTGTACGGATGACCGGCCGAACCGCCTGGTCGTCACCAGCCGCATCGAGGGGTATTGGAGCGACGCGTTGGCGAACTGCGACCACGTCGAGCTCAGTCCGCTCAGCCCGCCCGATGAAGTGAAGCAGTTCCTGCTGCGCTGGTACGATGCGCACGAGCGGCAGCGCACCCCTGCGCCCCTGCAAGCAACCGCCGACAGGCGGACCGCGGCTCGCGTCGCCAACCTGCTGCCGCAACTGATGGAGACGCCGAGCGTTAAGCGGCTGGCGACCAACCCGCTGCTGCTGACCATCCTGGTGCTGATCTCCGACAAAGTGCCCAAACTGCCGCAGAAGCGGGCCAAGCTGTACGCCATCTGCACCAAGACGCTGATCGAGTCGTGGCGGCAAGAGCAGACCGACCAGCAGAGCCGGCTCTTGAGCGACCTGGGCGAAGGGGGCGAGGAGATCGTCACGCGCGTGATCGCGGACCTGGCCTTCTGGCTGCACGAGCACTACCCAGGCGGCGCAGCGCCGCTGGCAGAGTGCCGTGACCGATTGCTGACCTACCTGACGACCGATGAAGGCTACGAACGGTCACGGGCGCTGGCCATCGCCGATGGGCTGCTCTCCTTTGCAAGCTGCGAGGCGGGGCTGCTGTGCGAGCGCGGCCTGGGACAATACGGCTTCTTCCACCTGACCTTCGAGGAGTATCTGGCTGGCTATCACCTGACGCGCGTCGAGCCGGCGAAGCGCCACGACATCCTGACGAAGCGCTGGCGGGACGGTCGCTGGCGAGAGGTGCTCCTGCTGGCGGCCGGGCAGTTGGGCGTGGTGGACAACCGGCAGTACGACGCGGGGCTGTTCCTGAACGACCTGCGCAGCATGGAGCCGGCCGGGCCGGATGACGCAGGCCGGCCCGCGGTGCTGGCGGGCCGCGCGCTGGCCGACATCGGCGCGAGCGGCGTAAACCCAACCACCCGCCGCGACCTGATGCGCGAGCTGCGCCAGACCATGCAGGACCGCGACCTGGAGACCGACCGCCTGCACGATCCCCCGCGCATCGCGGCGGCCGTTCGCTACGCAGCCGGCGAAGCGTGGGACGAGCTGGGCGGCCTGCCCGATGATCTCGACGCGTGGGTGCTCTGTCGTGGCTGCGCCGATGGCGGCGGCGATTTGCTGGCGACCAAATATCCGATCACCAATACCCAATTCGACCGCTTCATCCAGGCCGGCGGGTATGAGAACTGGAATTACTGGGGCGGCAGAGAGAGCGTGGCCTGGCGCTGGCGGATGGCGGAGCACAACGTTGAATGGCGCGGCGAAGGCCCGGTGACGCAGCCGGAATACTGGCATACTCCCCGTTTCGGCAAGGATCGTCGCGGCTACCCGGTCGTCGGCGTCTCTTGGTACGAGGCCGCGGCGTATGCCGAGTGGCTGACCGAGCAATTGCGGATTGCGGATTGCCGATTTCGGATTACCTCTCCCAGTGGCGTCAATCCGCAATCCAAAATCCGCAATGCGTCGTCCGGTTGCCCACCGAGGCCGAATGGCTCCGGCTGACCGGCGGTGAGAGGGAGGGCAAGAAGGAGCGTTGCCCCTGGGACGCACCAGGCAGCGGCCGCGTGACGGATTCCGAAACCGAGGCAGGCCAGAAAGCGATCCTGGCGCAAGCCAACACGAGGGATCTGGCATTATGAAAAGTTATCGGCATCTCTATGAGCAGGTCTACGACTGGGACAACCTGTACCTGGCGTACCGCAAAGCGCGCAAGGGCAAGCGCGGCCGGCCGCCCGCCGCGACCTTCGAGTTCGATCTGGAGGCCAATCTCGTGACGCTGCAGCAAGAGCTGCGCGAAAAGCGATACGAGCCGGGTGCGTATTCGTCGTTCTACATCCACGAACCGAAGCGCCGCCTCATCTCGGCTGCGCCGTTTCGGGATCGGGTCATCCACCACGCGCTGTGCAACGTCATCGAGCCGATCTTCGAGCGCAGTTTCATCTTCGATTCCTACGCCAACCGGGCCGGCAAGGGCACGCACGCGGCGCTGGATCGCGCCCAGCAATTCACCCGGCGCTATCGCTGTTTACTCCGCCCATCGCCGCTTGAAGCGGCGCAAGGTCATCCACTTCCGACGGAAGCTGCGCACGAACATGCGGGCCTACCGCGCCGGCAAGATGCCAATGAGCAAGGTCTCGGCATCCGTATTGGGCTGGATCAATCATGCCCGCTACGGCGACACCTGGAGGCTGCGCAGGGCGATATTGCGTGACGTGGTGCTCTGAATACAAGGAACACATGCAACAGTCACCTATCTTCGCCAAGACTTACGACCTCCTCCTTTGGCTGATTCCCACCACGACCAAGTTTCCGCGGGAGCATCGTTTTGTCCTTGCTAAAAGCGTGCAAGAGACGGCGCTGCGCTTTCAGGAGACCCTGATCGAAGCCGGGCTGGCCGCGGCGCGCTCGAAGCCAGCCCGGCTGGCCGAAGCCGATGTCCTGTTGACCAAGCTGCGCTTCTATTTGCGTATATGCCTGGATCTGAGTATCATCACCCCGCGCCAGGACCAGCACGTGGCCGAGATGGTTACAGAGGTTGGCCGGTTGTTGGGCGGCTGGCGCGAATCGCTGACAGAGGGTGATCAGCGGGGGGCACGGTCGGGAGACCGATCCCAACCGGGAGGGGCACGGTCAGGAGACCGGCCCCAGCAAGAATCATTCACTTTGGCGTAACGGGCCGTCTGGCCCTGAACGTGGGGGCAGATCAACAGGAGACCGTGTGGTGCGGGGCGGGTCGTGGAACAACAACCAGAGGAACGCCCGCCCGTCTGTGCGCAACAGGAACAATCCCGATAATTCGAACAGGAACATCGGGTTCCGCCTGGTCTCCCACACTTTCCTTCTTCCCCGCCGGCAATGTCCTGGATCGTCTAACGATGCGGGGCCGAGGCAAAATGGCGTGATCTGTCCCTGGCCGGCACCCAGCGCGGGTATCGGGCGAATACGGAAAAGCTCTGCCACCTGTGGTAGCGTCCAGCGAAGCACGCGGCAGGGCGATCCGTGTAGCTTGCTCGCTCCAGGCTCCCGCGGAAGCCATCGCCTGTGATCGTGCCGGGGTTGGGCGAGAACCGAAGCCCTTATCCACAGCTACTTCGTTGCGCGGCCACTACAGGTGGGGCGTCCGTAGGGACCAACGGCCTATTCCTGGCCGCGGGGTGAGAGTTATCCACAACAAGGCCCAGTTATCCCCAGAAAAAGGCGAGTTATCCACACGATCGTCAGCGCACGCGCACCGGCTCGTATAGCCGGGCGCGCAGGTCGGCGACGACCCGGCTCAGCTCGGCATCGCTTTCTATCCCCTCGGTAACGCGGTCGCAGCCGTGCATGATGGTCGTGTGGTCGCGCTTGCCCAACACCGCGCCGATTTGCGGCAACGAGGCGCCGGCCGCCTCGCGCATGATGTACATGACGATCTGGCGCTGTTGCGCGATTTTGGCGGTGCGCGAGCGGCCCGTGAGGTCGTCGGCGCTGACGCCGAAGTAGTCGGCCGCGGTGTCCAGGATGGCTTCCAGGCTCAACCGGCTCTGCGCAGGCGCCAGGTAAGCCAGGGCATCCTCCACCAGCGCAGTGTTCAACGGCCGGCTGAGCAGCTCAGCGTGCGCCAATACGCGCGTCAGCGCGCCTTCCAGGTCGCGGATGTTGCGGTGCGCGCGCTGGGCGATCAGCGTCAGGACGTCGTTGGAGACCTGCCGGCCCAACGTGGCCGCCTTCATCTGCAGAATGGCGATCCGCGTCTCCAGGTTGGGCGGCTGGAGGTCGGCGATCATCCCCCACCCGAAGCGTGAGCGCAACCGTTCCTCCAGCAGGGTGATCGCCTGCGGCGGCCGGTCGCTGGTCAGCACGATCTGGCGGTTGGCTGTGTGCAGAGCGTTGAAGGTGTGGAAGAATTCCTCTTGCGTTTGCTCTTTGCCCGCGATGAAATGGACATCGTCAATCAGCAGCACGTCAATGGTGCGGTACTTGGCCCGAAACTGCTCGGTGGTCTGGGTGCGGATGGCGCTGATCAGCTCGGTGGTGAAGACGTCGGACGTCACATAGAGCGCGCGGTAGCCGGCGCCCTGCACCATGTGACCGACCGCCTGGAGCAGGTGCGTCTTGCCCAGCCCGCTGCCCCCGTAGAGAAAGAGGGGGTTGTAGGCTGCGCCTGGCCTTTCGGACACCGAGAGCGCCACGGCATGAGCCATGCGGTTCGATGACCCGACAATGAAATTGGCGAAGGTATAGCGCGGGTTCAGGTTGGCGCCGTTGCCGGCCAGCGCAGGCGACTCGAACATGGGCGCCTCCACGAGCGGTTCCGCTTCCAGCAGTGGACGGGGCGCGTCCTCGGCCGCGTCGTGCACCGGCGCCGGCTGGACCACGAAAGTCACATCCACTGCATGGCCGACCAGGCTGGCGAGCGTGCGCTTGATCAGGGGGCGCAAGCGCATGGAGAGCCAGTCGCGCGCATACGCATTGGACACGCCGATCACATACTCGCCGTCTTCGTGCGAGAGACAGATCGTATCGCGCACCCACGTCTCGTAAGTGCCTTTGGCCATCTGCAGGCGCAATTGGCTGCGCGCGGTTTCCCACAGCCCTTTCGGGGACAGGGATGATGAATTGTCTGATGCGTACATTGGATGACCCCAGCTCGAAGCAGACAACACGAACGGTATCCAACCTTTCCCGGCAGAGTTGAGGAGATTTCCCTGCCCTCGTTCCAGCGACAGCCGCACAAATGACCGCAGTCATCTTTGCCGCCCATTCTAGCAGCAAACTGTAGGGCCAGCAATCGGCACTTGGCTGCAAACTGACGCGTGGGCAAATCCTTATGTAGAATCCGAGTGATACGCACGTCTGTTCTACGCGACGGGTTGTGCCTGTCGAGGCGCAAGGCACAGTGGGCGGTTCGTTGAACTTGACTGGGGTCTAACCTTAAATCTAGCGAACTTGCTCTTTCTTTAAGGTTCGTTATTGTCAAGCTGCGCCGGGGCGTAGAGCGCCCACAACAACCCGGCGACCGCCTCCAGACGGCGCCCAAGCGCCGGTCCGCGTGCGGTGGTGACGTCATCTTCATTCTCGAAGACGACGTAGGGCACGCGAATGTCGCGGATCGTGATGAAATGCGGATCGGCGCTGCTGAGTTCGTCCCAGTCGCTCTCGCGATAGAGCCGCGCCAGCTTTTCATCTGACAGGCCGTGCTCCAGGATGCTGTGGGGTCGGTTGGGGTTGAAGCGGCTGCGGTTCTTGCGCAACGACTCTTCCCAGGAGACATTGACATAGAGGATCGCGCCCCGACGCAGCATCGCATCCGGCGCGTGCTCGAACGCCTGCCGAAAGCCGCCATGCTCTGACCCGCGCGCGAATTCCACGATGGCGGCGCCGCCGGCCGCATGGAAGTCGGGCCGATCGGCGAGCAACTTGGCGTAGTCCAGGCCCAGCCGCTCGATCAGCACGTGCCAGAGGTAGCGATGCAAGAAATAGCCGTGCTTGTCGCTGTGAAGCCGGGGCTTACCCATCCGTTCCAGGATGGCATCCTCCTCGAACCAGGCCCACAGCATCGGGAAGTCATCCAGCTCCACGAATGGGCCGATGTGATACCGCGCGCAGCGCTCGTCGGACGGCGTCCGTCGGAGATAGTCAATGATCTCGCTCTTGCCGGCGGCCGGCCGCGCGATCAGGAACAGGACGTCGAAGGTTTCTTTGGACATACTGGGGCTATTGATCTCCGTACAGCTCCGTGTATCTGCCTGTGAGATATGCGATGTAATCTGCCGCGGCCGGCCGCTGGCCTGTCGCGTGCTCGATCAGCTCGGCCGGCCGATAGGTCATGCCGGGCTGGTGGATCTGCTCGCGCATCCATGCCAGCGCCGCGCCGAACTCGCCCGCGGCCATCTGCGCATCGAGATCGGGCGTCGCGCGGCGCAGCGCGGCCTCCAACTGCGCCGCGTAGACCGTGCCCAGGGAGTAGGTGGGGAAGTAGCCCAACAACCCCCACGACCAATGGATGTCCTGCAGCACGCCGTCGCGGTCGGTCGGCGGGGTGATGCCCAGGTACTCCTGGTATCTGGCATTCCAAACCGCCGGCAGATCAGCGACCGCCAGGTCATCGCGCATCAGGTCCCGTTCGATCTCGAAACGCACCATGATGTGCAGGTTGTAGGTAACCTCATCGGCTTCCACGCGGATGAAGGTCGGCTCGACCTTATTGAGCAGCCGATAGAACGCCTCACTGTCCACGTGATGCACCGCGCGGCCGAAGGTTTTCTTGAAGCGGGGGAACCAATAGGCCCAGAACGGCCGGCTGCGGCCGATGTTGTTCTCGAAGAAGCGGCTCTGGCTCTCATGAAGGCCCAGGCTGGCGCTCCGTCCCAGGGGGGCGCCCTCGTGTTCCAGGCGCACCCCCTGGCCATACATGCCATGACCGGCCTCATGGATCGTGCCCATCAACGCCTGGAAGGGATCTTTGGCGTTGTAGCGCGTGGTCAGGCGCACGTCTTGCGAGCAAGGGCCGGTGGTGAAGGGATGGGTAGACGCATCCAGGCGTCCGGCCTGATAATCGAAGCCGAGGGCCGCGGTGACCGCCCGGCCCAATGCCTGCTGTCGATTGCGGGGAAAGGTTGCCCCGCGAAAGAGGTTTTTGTCTGGCTGCAGCGGCGATGCGACGATGCGCTGCAAGAGCGGCGCAACCGCGCCGCGCAGCTCGGCGAACCACGCGTCGCACTGCGCGGTGGTCAGGTCCGGCTCGAAGCGGTCGAGCAGTGCGTCGTACCGTTCGGCCTGCCACCCCAGACAATCGGCTTCGTCGCGGCAGAGCGCGACGATCTCGCCGAGGATGGGTGCGAACGCGCGGAAGTCGCTGCTGGCTCGCGCTGCTTGCCAGATCGCGTTGGCCCGGGTGATCAGCCCGGCGCGATGCGTGACCAACGCTTCGGGCAGCCTGGTCGCCTGGTCGTAGTCGCGACGCCACTCCCGCAAGTTGGCCGCCTGGCCGATCGGCCACGTCGCGCCCTCGGCTGCGGCCAGCAGCTCGCCGATGCGCGGATCGGTGGACTTCTGGTGGCCCAACTGCGCCAGGTAGGCCATCATCCTGGCGCGATGCGTTACGCCCTTCGGCGGCATGTTCACCTGCTGATCCCAACTGGTCAGCGACTCGATGGAATGGATGGTGAAGATCTCTTGCGAGCGTTGCACGAGCTCATCGTAAGCTTGCTGAGGATTCACGGTTGTTTCTCCTGCATCGGAATGGCGACCTGCCGAGTATAGCACTATCACGGAGGAGCACAATTGCTCAGGCCGGATCCGTGATCCGGCGGATCATGGACCCGCTTGGAGCGTGAGCGCGGTTTGCCTGGGCCAGTATAGCACCATCGTTGACGTGCAGCAAAGTCGCCGCCCGCGTTGGCCCGCCGGATATATATCAATAAATTCAGAATAATTGACAGGACGCTTACGGTGTGCTATGATGCCCCCGTCGCAACCATGAAGTAGGGGTGCAACCCTGCGGTCGTCCACGCGGGCAGGCGCAAGGCCGTGCCCCTACCCCGGACTTACGAGGGGTGAACCGTGCAACCAGTCCGACGTCGTATTGCTGAGATACTGAAAGAGCAGGGCAGCGCCACGGTCGCGGAGCTGGCAGACGAGCTTGGCATGGCCCAGGTCTCGGTGCGCCATCACCTGGACATCCTCGTCGGCGAAGACCTGGTCGAGTCGGCCGGCGTGCGTCGCCGCGACGGCGCCGGCCGTCCCAGTCAGATCTATGCGCTGACGCCCACCGCGGATCGGCTCTTCCCGCATCGGCACGATGCGCTGGCCGGCGATATCCTTTCCGAAATGAAGGCCATTCTGCCAGGTGTGGAGGTGCGCGGTGTGTTCCTGCGCATGGCCGAGAAGGCATCGCACGAAGCGCCGGCCAGGATCCCGGGTCAGGCCCTGGAGCAGCGTCTGAATGAGGTGACGTCCTTCCTCACCAAGAGAGGGTATAACGCGCGCTGGGAAGTCCACGATGGTCGTTACGCCATCTATGCGTGCAATTGCCCCTATTCCGGCGTTTCTAATCATCACCATGAGCTGTGCCTGATGGACCAGGCGTTGATGGAGCATCTGATCCCTGGCGTGGTGCGCGTAGAGTCGCAGGCGCTCGACGGCGCATCGCATTGCACCTATGTCATCGAGTCTATCCCAGCGACTGACGAGAGCGCATGAGCATACCTGTTCCCTTTGTGGATCCCCCCGTAGCGATGCACGATTCCTATGGGCGTCGCCTGCACTATCTACGGGTGTCGTTGACCGACGCCTGTAACCTGCGCTGCGTCTACTGCATGCCGGACAACATCGTATTCCGGCCGCCAGCCGCCCTGCTGCAGGATGACGAGATCGTGACCCTGGTGCAGGCAGCCGCCAGCCTGGGCGTGGACAAGGTGCGCTTCACAGGCGGCGAGCCGACCGTGCGCCGCGGGGTTGTCGAGTTGGTGCGTCGCGTGCGCGACATTCCGGGCATTCGGCGTCTGGCGATGACGACCAACGGCATCATGCTGCCGCGGCTGGCGCAACCGCTGGTGGAGGCCGGGCTGAACCAGGTCAACATCAGCCTGGATACCCTCGATCCGGCCAAATTCCGCCAGATCACCCGCCGCGGCGACCTGAACGAGGTGTGGCGCGGCATCGAGGCCGCGCGGGCGGCCGGGTTGACGCCGGTCAAGCTGAACTGCGTGGTCACGCGGGGCTTCAACGACGAAGATGTGGTTGACCTGACGCGGCTGACCCTCACCCAGGCGTTGGATATCCGCTTCATCGAGCTGATGCCGTTGGGGCGTGTCGCCGACTTTCAGCAGAGCCAGGTGGTGGCATCGGCCGAGACGCGCGGGCGCATCGAGGCGGCGCTGGGGCCGTTGACTCCGGTCGCCGGCCACAACGGCCATGATCCGGCGCGACCGTACCGGCTGGCGGGCGCGGTCGGCCAACTGGGCTTCATCAGCAGCGTCACCGAGCCATTTTGCGAGGGGTGCACGCGGTTGCGCCTCACCGCAGACGGCCGGCTCCGTCTTTGCCTGTTGCGCGATGATGAGGTAGACTTGATGGCTCCGCTGCGCAGCGGCGCAGACTTCGCGACGCTGCGGCGCATCATGGCCGAGGCGGCCTATCGCAAGCCGTGGGGCCATCGTCTAGAGGAGAACGACATCGCGCATTCGCGCGAGATGAGCCAGATCGGGGGCTGAGCGGGCAGGCGCGCAGAACCAGGAGCCCGTCAACTATAAGCAACATGACCCGGCGCGCCGGGCCGGCATACCAATTTCAGGAGCGCAAGTAGATGGCAGTCGCAACAATGGAACAGACCGAATTCTTGACGTTGACACAGGCCGCGGCCGACAAGCTGGCGGCGATCATGACCGAGAAGGGCGTGCGCGACACGCACGCGCTGCGCGTGTTTGTGAGCGGCGCAGGGTGCAGCGGACTGCAATATGGCATGGGCTTCGATGCCAACCCGCGCCAGGGCGATGCGATGTGCGAGCAACACGGCCTGCGGGTGGTGATGGATCCGGTGAGCCTGCAATACATGACGGGCGCGCACATTGACTATGTTGAAGACCCGACGAGCGGCGGATTCCAGATCGAGAACCCGAACGCCCCGCCGGCCTGCGACCAGGCGCAAGCAGGCGGCGCTGGCGCACGGGGCGGGTGCAGCTCGTGTCGTTGACAGCCGCCGGGCAGCAGCCCCGGAACGGCTCTGGGCCGGCGGGAGGAGGATGAACATGAAACCCGTGACGCATGATGACTTGCGAAAGATCGGGCCATATCAGTACGAGGTGCCGCAGTCCTTCCGCTTCGATATGCGCGTGCCGGCCCATTTCTACGCCGATGACCAATTCCTGGCCGCGGCGCTAGAAGATCGGTCGCTGGAACAACTGGTGAACACGGCCACCCTGCCCGGCATCGTCGGTCAGGCGATGGCCATGCCCGACATCCACCAGGGCTACGGCTTTCCCATCGGCGGGGTGGCCGCCACCCGGCTGCCGGAAGGGGTCATCTCGCCGGGAGGCGTGGGATATGACATCAACTGTCTGGCCGGCGACAGCCTGGCGCTCCATGCGCTGGGCTACACCAGGCCGATCGGCGAGATGGCGCACAACTGGTCTGCGGCCACGCTCCGCTGCCAGGACTTCGCCGCCGGGCAAGAGGCCAGCACACCGATCGTGCGCTATCTCAGTCGCCTGTCAGACCAGCCGGTCTATCGTGTGCGAACCCGGTCTGGCGCCGAAGTGATCGCCACAGCCGATCATCCTTTCTGGACCCCTGATGGCATGAGACCCCTGGGTCAGCTTGGCGTAGACGATAAGGTGGCTGTGATCGGTTTCGATGGCGCGCCCTACGAGCCGCCGGCCGACGACATCATTTTGACCCAGGCGGATGTCGAAGCGGTCCTGGCGGCCGCGGGCAAGGGCGAGAGCGGCCAGGCGCGGGTCCAGGTGATGCGTCACCTGGCGAAGGCTGACCTGTTGCCTCTCCGCTATTCCTCGCCGGCCCTGCCCCATCTCCTCCGGCTGATGGGAGTCGTGTGGGGTGATGGCAGCGTGCAGTTGGATGCCGGCAGCAAGGGCTGTGTGACTTGCTATGGCCGGGTGGAAGACCTGGAGGATTTGCGGCGTGACATCCTGACCATCGGTTTTCGGCCTTCGCGTGTCTATGCGCGCACGCGGTGCCACGCTATTCAGACCACCTATCGCGCCTACACGTTCGACCAGGTAGAGACGTGGATTAAGGTCAGCTCGACCGGGCTGGCCGCGCTGCTGGCCGCTTTGGGCATGCCCACCGCCGCCAAGGCGCGCTCCGATTGGCGGCTCCCGACCTGGCTCAGGAACGCGTCCCTCTGGCAGAAGCGCCTGTTCCTGGCCGCGCACTTCGGCGCGGAAATGAGCGCGCCGGGCACGATGTCTGGTCACGGCTTCAACTTCGAGGCGCCCACCCTCTCGGTCAACAAGCGCGGCGAGTACGTTGCGAGCGGCGAAGGCTGGCTGCATGACATTGCGGACCTGCTTGCCGATTTTGACGTGGAGACCACGCCAATCGGCCGGCGAGCAGAGCAGACCAACGCCGACGGCTCACGTTCGATCCGTCTGAGGCTGGCGATCGCGGCCAGGCCCGCTAACCTGATCCGTTTTTGGAGTCGCATCGGTTTCGATCTCCATCGCGAGAAACGCAGCCTGGCCAGTATCGCGGTTGTCTATCTTCGGCTCAAGGAACGCATCCGCGCCCAGCGCGACGAGATCGCGAAGCAAGCTGCCGAGATGTACGCGGCAGGGCAAAGCGCGGGACAGGTCGTGGCGGCGCTGGCCGGCCCGATCGCTAATGAGCGGTTCATTCTGCGCTCGCTCTGGGAAGGCCACCAAACGGCCGCCCGGATTGGGCAGACGTTCATGCCCTTTTCCGAGTTCATCGAGACGGCCACTGCCGGCCTGGGGCGCTCGGGGATGGTCTGGGATGCCGTGGCGGAGATCGAGCCGTTGCCCGACTTCGCCGAACCAGTCTACGATTTCACGGTGGCGCACGCCGATCACAATTTCATCGCCAATGGGTTTGTGGTCTCGAATTGCGGCGTGCGGGTGTTGAGCACGGCGCTCGACGCCGAGGAGATCCGGCCCTACCAGGCTAAGCTGGCCGATGCGCTCTACAAGCATCTGCCCAGCGGCGTAGGCGTCAAGGGGAACCTGCACGTCAACAAGAGCGAGCTGGATCGCATCCTGGCCGAGGGCAGCGCGTGGGCGCTGAAGGAAGGGTTTGCCCGGCCCGAAGATGTGGCGCACACAGAGCAGGGCGGCCGCGTGCCCGGCGCCGACCCAGACGCGGTCAGCGGGAACGCCAAGAAGCGTGGATTAGAACAGGTGGGCACCCTCGGCTCGGGGAATCACTTCGCCGAGATTGACGTTGTGACCGAGATCTATGACGCCGCGGCCGCGGCCGCGTTCGGGCTGCGCCGGGGACAGGTGGCTGTGCAAATCCACTGCGGCAGTCGCGGGTTGGGCCACCAGGTCGCCACCGACTACATCCAGCAGTTCCAGAAGGCGAGCAACCGCTTTGGTTACGAGTTGCCCGACCGCCAGTTGGTGTGTGCGCCGTTGAGCGCGCCAGAAGGTCAGAGCTACCTGGCCGCCATGAACTGCGCGGCCAACTATGCCTGGGCCAATCGCCAGGTGCTTACCTACTGGGCGCGCGAGGCGTTCGAGGAGGTTCTGGCCGGCAAGGCGAGAAACCGGAACCTGGTCATGGTCTACGATGTGGCGCACAACATGGCCAAGCTCGAGACGCACGTGATAGACGGCAAGGGGACGCGGGTGTGCGTCCACCGCAAGGGCGCCACGCGCGCGTTCGGTCCTGGCCATCCAGAAGTGCCAGAGGATTACCGGGCTGTCGGGCAGCCGGTGTTGGTCCCCGGCAGCATGGGCACGGCCTCCTACATCCTGGCCGGCACGGACGAGGCCATGAAGCGCACCTTCGGCTCCTGCTGTCACGGCGCGGGCCGCGTCGAGAGTCGGGCGGGCGCCAAGCGTCAGGTGCGCGGGGATGAGGTGCGCGATGCCCTGGCGGAACAGGGCATCGTGGTGCGCGCCGGCAGCCTGCGCGGGCTGGCCGAAGAAGCGCCGCAAGCGTACAAGGATGTGGATCGGGTGGTGCAGGTGGTGGAGGCTGCCGGGCTGGCGCGGCTGGTCGCGCGCCTGGAACCGATGGTAGTTATCAAAGGCTGAGCGACGGTCGAAGGGGCAAGGACTGAGTTATTTGATGTTATTGAGCTAGTCCACGATATTCCAGAATATGGGCTGTTGGCTGGAACACAGGGCACGATCGTTGAGTCTCATGGCAACAATGCATATGCGGTGGGTCTGGTTGCGATAAGGAGTCGCCAGCATTGCGTATCCTGTTCGTCGCCCAAGAGCTCAGCTACGAGCCGCAGGGCCTCATGTCCATGTCGGCCGTGTTGAAGCGCGCCGGTCATGACGTCGCGCTGACCGTGGCTGATCTGGAGGACCCGGTTCAGTACGCGGTGGGCTATCGGCCCGATGTCTTGGGCTACAGCGTGATGACTGGCTCGCAGCGCGGCTACTTCGAGCTGAATCGCCGCGTGCGGGCCGCGCTCGATCCACTCTACACAGCGCAGGGGCGCCGGCCGGTCTTTGCCGCGTTCGGCGGCCCGCACGCCACCTTTTTCCCAGAGATGATCGGCGAGCCAGGCGTGGATGGGGTCTGCATCGGCGAGGGGGAGGCCGCGATTGTAGACCTGGCGGATGCATTGCAAGCACAGAAAACGGGTTTCTCCGAGAAACCGGTTTTCTCTCCCGATATCAAGAACTGGTGGTTCAAGCGCAACGGCGAGATCGTCAAAAACCCGCCCCGGCCGCTGATCCGCGACCTGGGCAGCCTGCCGCAGCCCGATCGGGCGCTGATCTATGACAAGCACCCGATCCTGGCGCGAAGCGGCATCAAGCGCTTCATCAGTTCGCGCGGCTGCCCGTATGACTGCTCCTACTGCTTCAACAGCGCGTATTACGAGATCTATCGCGGGGAACGCCGCGGCCACCAGCGGCCGGTGGACGATGTCATCGCTGAGGTGAATGCGGTGGCTAGTCGCTGGCCCCTGCACCAGGTGGTCTTCGTGGACGATCTCTTCATCCTGCGCAACGACTGGCTGGAGGAGTTGGCCGAGAAATGGCCGCGGCAGGTCGGGCTGCCGTTCTTCTGCAACGTGCGTGCCAACATGCTGGTCAGAGATCCCCGCAAGGTAGAACTGTTGAAGCGCGCCGGGTGTCATACCGTCAGCATGGGCATCGAGGCGGCCAACGATAGGCTGCGAGTAGACCTGTTGAAGCGCAAGATGAGCCGCGAGGAGATCATCCAGGCGGGCCGTATGGTGCGCGGCGCAGGCATGCACATCACGGCTACCAACATCCTGGCGCTGCCCACCAGCACGCTGGAGGATGATCTGGACACCATGCGCCTGAACGCCCAGGCCTGCATCAGTTACGCGCACGCGTACCTGTTTCAGCCTTATCCAGGCACCGAGCTGGGCGAGTTCACGCAAGACAGCGGCCTGGTGGCCGGCACGCTCGATGACATCGGCGAGGTGGCCTGGGAGCGTTCGATCCTGGTGTTCGACGACCCAAAGCACAAGGCGCAGGTCGAACATTTGCAGCGCCTCTTTGCGCTGGGGGTCGAATGGCCCTGGCTCGAACCGCTGATCCGGCGTCTGGTCAATCTGCCGCACAACCGGCTCATTGATACCGCGCTCTGGTGGTTCCAGAAGCTCTATCGCGGCTATGCTATCTACACCCGCGTTCACCCGATCAAAGCCAGCCCGCTTGATTTGCTGAAGATGGCAAGGCATTTCATGGGGATTAAGAGTTAGTGGTAGGGTGGTAGGTTGGTGGGTTGGTAGATTGGTGCATATGAGTGCTACCAATCCACCAAGTTACCAAGTTACCAATCTACCAAGTTCCCAACGTGGAGGCTCTCTCTTGCGAGTTGCTTTAGTCAACCCGATGTTTCGCTTGCCGATAGATACCCGCACGTCGCCGCACATGGGGTTGGCCTATCTGGCCGCCGTGTCGGAGCGCCGCGGGGATGAGGTGCGCGTCTACGACGCGGATGTCGAAGATCAGCCCCTGGCGCGCTTCTTGCAGGAGTTCAGGCCGCACCTGGTCGGCGTCACCGCCAACACGCCCCAGGTCAAACAGGCCTGGCGCACCGCGGCCGCGGTCAAGCAAGAGTTGGATGTTCCCGTTGTGTTAGGTGGGTCGCACGTCAGCGTGGTGAGCGAGGATCTGGATTTCGAGTCGCTGCGCCAGCCCCCGGTCGACATAGTCGTGCGCGGCGAGGGGGAAGGCCCCTGGATCGCGATTTCGGACCTGGTGGAGAGCTTTCTGCGCGACCAGCCGGAATTCAGCGTCGCCCGGCTCATGGCGCCCGCGCTGGACCTTTTCCGCGGTCTCGAGGGCGTGAGCTACAAGACGAGCGACGGCCAGTTGCACCGCAACGACGATGCGCCGATCATCACGGACCTGGACAGCCTGCCCTGGCCCGCCTATCACCTCTTCAAGATGGAGCGTTATACCAACCTGCAGCCCGCAACCGATGCCGTAGACGGCGCGCGCAGCTTCTCCATCATGACCAGCCGTGGATGCCCCTATCGCTGCACCTTTTGCTCGCAGAGCATCATGCCCATCAAGTGGCGGGCGCGCTCGGCCGAGAACGTCATTGCGGAGTGGCGTCACCTGGTGCACGACCTGGGCGCGCTGGAGATCGGCGTGCTGGACGACAGCGCCAACATTCGCGTCAAGCGGCTGCACGAGCTGGCTGATCTGCTGGTTGCACACAAGCTAAACCATGTGCCGTGGATTTTCGTCAACGGCATTCGCGCCAACCTGGCCGACTACGATTTGCTGGTCAAGATGAAACGGGCCGGGCTGAAGCGCACCGCCTTTGGCGTGGAGACCGGCGACGAGCGGATGATCGTCAAGATTGACAAACACATTGACCACGACACGATCCGCCGGGCCTTCAAGAACGCCAAAGCCGCGGGCATCGAGACGATCGGCTTTTTCATCATCGGTCTGCCGGGCGACACGCGCGAATCTATGCAGCGCACCATAGACTTCGCGATCGAAGTTGATCCGATGATCGCCAACTTCAGCATGATGACGCCCTATCCGGGCACGGTCGTCTACGAGCAGGTCAAACAGGGCGGCCGATTCCTGGTGCACGACTGGGAAGACTATGTGTTCTTCGACCAGAAGGCGCGCTATGAGATGGGCGATCTGACGGCTGAACTGACCGAAGAGATGTATCGCCAGGCGTACCGGCAGTTCTATTGGCGGCCCCGATACGTGCTGCGCGCCATGACGCGCAAGGATTTCTGGCTCAACTTCGGCCGCAACCTGCGCCTGGCCTGGCGTACGATCGTTCCGCGGCGCGAGAAGACGGAGCTGCGGCGGGCGATGGGGGTCAGCGCATAGTAGACAAGGAAACAAGTAGACAAGGATGCAGGTGCCCTTGTTTCCTTGTTTCCTTATCCACTTGTCTACTCGTCTACCCAACAGGAAGCTACACTCCAATGAAAGTCGCGTTAATCGGCCCCCAGTGGCACGAGATGGTCAACAGCTATCCGTCTCTGGGTCTGGGATACTTGGCGGCCATCGCCGAACAAGAAGGGCATGAGACCGCCATCTTCGACATGGGTCTACGGCCCACACGACCGATCGGCGAGGCGGTCGCTGAAATCGTGGCCTGGCGCCCGGATGTCATTGCGTTCACGTCCATGACGACCTCGTACAAGAGCGTCGAGGATGCCGCAGCGCTGCTCAAGGCTGCGCTGCCCGCGCCGATCATCATCGGCGGGCCGCACGCCACCACGCTGCCCGAGCTGACCCTGGCGAATCCGAACCTCGACTTCCTGGTCTACGGCGAGGGGGAATACGTCTTCCGCGACTGGCTGCGCGCCATCAAGCTGGACGAGTTTCGGAGTCGAGGCTTCAGCCGGTCGAACACCGATTGGAGCAAGATCACAGGGCTGTGGTACAAGGACGAAAACGGCAACGTGGTCAACGGCGGCGAGCGTGAGCTGATCCCGGATTTGGACGTGTTGCCCTTCCCCGCGCGGCATCTTTTCGACTTGAAGGCATATCCGCTCTACGCGCCCGACGGCGCGCAGATGCTCACGGTGCTCACCAGCCGGGGTTGCCCCTACAAGTGCTCTTTCTGCTTCAAGGGCATCGTCGGCCGCACCTATCGCCAGCGCAGCCCGGAGAATATCGTCGCGGAGCTGCGCCACCTGATTGACCGCTATGGCGTCCGCAACTTCTACTTCATGGACGACCTGTTCACGATCAACGTCAAGCGGCTGGAAGCGATCCTGGATCACTTCATTGCCCAAAACCTCGATGTGCGCTGGCGCTGCCTGGCGCGCGTCGATCGGGTCAACCCGGAGTTGCTGCGCAAGATGCACCGCGCCGGTTGCCGGCAGATCCATTTCGGCATCGAATCGGGCAACGGGGAGATCCTCAAGAAGACGGCCAAGCACATCAACCTCGATCAGGTGCGCCAGGCCATCGAGTGGACTGAAGACGCCGGCATCATGAGCAAGGGCTACTTCATCCTGGGGTTGCCCGGCGACAACGAACGCACGATGAACGAGACGATCGAGTTCGCGGCCAGCCTGCGGTTGAGCGAAGCGATGTTCTCCATCGCCACCCCTTTCCCCGGCACCGAGTTGTGGGAAGAGCTGGTGCACAGGAACCCGGAGACGGTTTACAGCGCCGACTTCACCAAAAGCTACTACTACAATTCATACCTCAGCGAGATCGCGCCCTTCATGAATGTGTCGGACGTCAGCGATGACGTGCTGAGCAAGATGGCGATCCAGGCGCGCGAACGCTTCCTGGCGGCCAAGGAGAAACGTAAGTTCGTCCGCTATCTCGGCTCCGCCTGGGGCCAGCGTGTCTGGCAGATGTCGCGGGTCAGGCCGGTGCGAGAGGCGGCCAAAGCGATCTTGAATATGGGCCTGTTTCCCAGATTCCGCGCCCTCGCGCCGAAGGATGAGGTGCGGGCGTGGGAGTGAAGCAGCGGATGGAAAACGGATAAACGGATGGGTTGTGATACCACATCTTGTAGGTGCTGATTTCTTTCAGTCATGTGGTAGTATTGGGCTTCGGTGTCGTGCATCGTCAGGTGAGGGTTCTTGCCGAGGGGGGATAGACCATGAGCCATTGTCCGCTATAGTGAGGGATTCACTCCACCAGTGTCTCCCTTTGCTTGTGACACGCAAACGCGTGCTTTGTGGCACTTCGACGAATTTGAAGGCGCGACCGTCTTCCACGATACTTGTGGGGTAGATAACGTTCTTGTGGGGCGTGGGGGCGCTCATGCCGAAGGAGTACCTGTCGAGCAGGTCTTCATACCGGTTGTGTTTCGGTAGAATCTTTGCATCTACCCTACCCTAAATTGAAGAGACGATTCGTTGACTTTCTTGGAGGTGACAAGATGTCCGCGGCACAAAGAAGTCAAAGGGGGCGGACCATCCGTGACCCTCTCTCTGTGCTGGAAGACGTGGCTGCCCGAGATGACCGTCACCTGTTTATCCGTCTGGCGCGCGAGATGCGATGGGACACTGTTCAGGCGGAAGACCTGTGGCGGGCGATCCGCTTGGCGCTGACGCTAGACCTGGCGCCGTTAGCAATGGAGTTGGCGCAGAAAGGGCAGCAGATATTCCCTGATAGCCAACAGCTTCAGCAGGCCGCGCGTGTGCTGAGACCACCGGTCGTCGTGGGCACACGGCCGGCGCAAGGGGATCACGGCGAAGCATCGCGGGCCTGGCTGTCTCAGCACAGTCACGAGTATCCTGGGCAGTGGGTGGCTGTGCGCAACGGCATTCTGCTAGGCGTCTCGCCAACCCTGAAGAATCTAAGCCAACAGATCGGGCCGGAAACTGATACTCCAGATACAGTCGTGGTGAAAGTGCTGCCGTGACGCCTCGATTTCATTCGCTCTTGATCCGCGATGGTTTTGCCGTCGGTTCAACCCATTACGCTGATCGTTACCCTGGGGACGAACGCAACGCCCGTATCGTAGTTGCGGTTGCTCCATCGCAAGGTCGCGCGATTGAGATGATCGTGGATACGGGAGCGCCCTGGTGTATCCTTGATCCTGAGTTGGCCGAGGTATGGAATCTGATATCGCGGACGGAACACATTGCGCTGGACTGGCTCAACGTGCGCGGCGAACGATTCGCCGGCCGGTTGGTGCGCACGAATCTCACTTTGCTGGCAGACGACGGGGAAGACCTGATGGTCGAGGCCACGGTCTTTGTGCCCATCTTGAGACCGGAACAGACGTGGGTCTATCCCAACTTCCTGGGCTTGGACGGCCTTCTGAGCCGGATTCGTTTTGCTGTGGATCCGGCTGAAAACGTCCTTTATTTCGGTTCCGCTTGAACAAGTCGAGCCTCCTTAATGACCCAATCTACCAATCTACCAACCTACCAACCTGCCCTCCTCGCCAAACTCGAGCTCGCCACCCGCTGGCAGCGCAACCGCCTGCTGGAACCGGTCAAGTGGCTGGCGTATGAGACAGGCCAGACCCGCTTCGTGCCGCCGCCGTCGCGACTCTACATCGAGTCCACTAACATCTGCAATCTGAGCTGTATCATGTGCCCGACCGGACGCAAGGAGCAGGTGCGCAAAAAGGGCTACATGGACTTCGAGCTTTTCAAGATCATCGTGGATCAAATGGCGCCCTGGGTGCAGGCGACCACGCTGCACATCTGGGGCGAGCCGCTGCTGCACCCACGCCTGTTCGACATGATCGCCTATTGCCGGCAGAAGGGGCTGCACAGCGAGATCAGCACGAACGCGACCTTATTGAACGAGGAGCGGGCGCGCAAGATTCTCGACAGTGGCCTGGGCGCGATCTACCTCTGCCTGGACGGGATGCGCCCGGAAACCTACGAGCAAATCCGGGTCAACGCCGACTACGAAAAGACCAACGCCAATATCCGGCGGTTTGTCGAGCTAAAACACGCAGGCGGCTACAGCGCACCCCTCGTCAACCTCCAGATCATCGAGATGGAGAAGACGCTTGGCGAAGTAGAGGAGTTCGTGCGGGCGTGGCGATTGCCCGGTGTTGATCGCATCAGCGTCAAGCCATTCGATTCCTGGGCCGGCCAGGTGACCGACATCAACGCGCTACGGCCGGAAGATGGGCAAAGGCCAGCCCGGCGCTATCCGTGCCCGAATCTGTGGTATCACACCCATGTCTATTGGGACGGCCGGATCGCCATGTGCGACCGCGACTTCAACTTGCTCTATGACCTGGGCAACGTGCGCAGCGCCGACGGGACCGTGCGCGTGCTGGAGAACTGGAACGGCCCACAGATGCAAGAGCTGCGCCGCCGGCATCTGGCGAACGACCTGGGGAGCGTCTCGCCGTGTGATTCGTGCACCGAGTGGGCGTGGTGGAAGCCGACGCCGTTCCGGTCGCGCGGCAACTACAATGCCGCCAGGCTGGAGGGCGGCGAATCGGGGAGCGATCATGGCGATTCGTAGGGCTATCCTCATCCAGCCGGGTCGCGACGGCCGCTATTTTGGCCGGGCCACCAGCGAACCCTACACCCTGATGCGCCTGGCCTCTCTCGTTCCGCTCGCAATCCCGGTCGAGATTTGGGATGAGGATCTGATGCGTTTGCCGATCGAAACCCTCGGCCCGCACGATCTGGTCGGCATCAGCGCCAAGACGCTGCTGATTGACCGCGCAAAGCTGCTGGCGCGTCGCATTCGGCGGCAGGGCGCGACCGTCGTCATCGGCGGCGCACACGTGACGCTGGCGCCGGAGGAAGTCGAGTCGTGGGCCGACGTGATCGCGGTGGGCGAGGGCTATCGCTCCTGGCCGCAGATCATCCGGGACTTCGACCGCGGCGTCTTGCAGCAGCGGTACGTAGACGAGGAGTGGGCGCCCCTGGATTCGGGCGTGGCGACGCTGCAAGACCGGGTGTTACAGCAGGTGGACGAGCATCGCAACTACTGGACCCCCTATCTGGAGATCACACGCGGCTGTCCGCGCAGTTGTACTTTCTGCACGGCCATTCGCGTCTCGGGGCGAAAGATGCGCTTGCGGCCGATCGCGGAGGCGGTCGAGGAGATCGAGCGGCGCCGGCTCAGGCGCTTCTTCTTGACCGACGATAACTTCGGCCTGAACTTCAGGCTCTACCCGGAGTACATGGAGCAGCTCTTCCGTGCGCTGGCCCGCTTGCCTCTGCAGGGCTGGACGTGTCAGGCCGAACAGATGGTGGCCGACTACCCGGATTTGCTCGACCTGGCCCGCGAGGCGCACCTGGACAAGTTCTTCATCGGATTCGAGTCGGTCAACCCTGGCAATCGCAAGGAGTTGGGCGGCAAGGGCCGGGGCGAGGTAGCCCATCACCGAGAGGTGATCAAACGCATCCATGCCCATGGCATCAACGTGGTCGGCCTGTTCGTCCTTGGCTTCGACAGCGATACAGTGGAAACGTTCCAGGCAGCGAGGGACTTCGTGCGCACCAGCGAGCTAGACGGCGTCAGCGCCACCATTCTCACGCCCTATCCGGCCACAGAGCAACGCCGGGAGCTGCTCGCCGCGGGGCGCATCTTGCCGCACGACGCGGCAGACGGCGACGGTCTATCCTGGGCGAAGTACGACACCAACCACGTGACTTACCTGCCCGCGCAGATGACGCCGGCCGAGCTGGCGAACGGGTACGACTGGTTATGCAGGCAGCTCTTTCACCCGGCCCAGATCGTTCGTCGAGGTTTTCGCGCCTGGTCACGCCATCCGCTAGCCAAAGCCCGCGTCCGCTTTGTCTCTAGCTTCAGCACCGATATCGGCTATCGCCGCGAGTTCTTGCACCGTTATCGCTGAAAGGAGCGTGCAACTATGGAACGCCTGGGCCGCATCACTGTCAATCCTAACGTTTGCCTCGGCCAGCCAACGATTCGAGGCATGCGGATCACGGTCAGCGTCATTCTGAAAATGCTGGCCGGGGGAAAGTCAGTGCGTGAAGTGCTGGAAGCATATCCTGAGCTGGTCACTGAAGATGTACGGCAGGCGATGCTGTACGCGGCCTGGGTGGTTTCCGACTAACTTCAGAAGGATTACCGACATGCGAGTTCTATTAGCCAGCCCTGAATCGGCGTTGTGGAATGAGCGCAAGCACATTCCCCTGGGTTTGGGCTACCTGGCGGCGGCGCTCAGGGAAAACGGCCACCAGGTCGGCATCTACGACGCGGCCGTCGAGGAAGATTCGCTCGAGGATGTCGTGCGCCGCGGTCGCTACGAACTGCTGGGCATCTCGGCGGTCACGCCCCTGATCGTGGACGCCTGGCAGATGGCCAAAGAGGGCAAACGCCTGGGCTTGATCACCGTGCTCGGCGGCCCGCACCTGACCTTGCTGCCTGGGGAGTCCATCAGCGACGCGCACCCCGAGGTGGATTATGTCATTCAGGGCGAGGCTGAGGAGAGTCTTGTCGAGTTCGTGGCCGCGTTGGAGGGTCGCCGGCCCCTGGAGACGGTCCACGGCCTCTATTGGCGGCGGAACGGAGAGACGGCCGCGAATCCGCCTGCGGGCTTGATTCCCAATCTCGACAGCATTCCCTATCCCGCGCACGATCTGTTCAAGATCACCCGCTATGCCAACCTTCAGCCGCTCACCGACGGGCTGGACCCGAAGGCCCGCGCCTACACGATCATGACCAGCCGCGGCTGCCCGTACAAATGCACCTACTGTTCCAAACCGATCACCGGCGACACCTGGCGGCCACGCTCGATCGCGAACGTGATCGGCGAATGGCGCTGGCTGGCGCGCGACCTCAAGGCCACCGAGATCGGCCTGACCGACGACATCTGGAACCTGAAGCTGGACCGAGCCAAGGGTCTCTGCCGGGCGCTGATCGCCGAAGGGTTGAACAACGTGCCGTGGGTGACGGTGCATGGCATGAAGGTCAACCACACCGACCCCGAGCTTTTCCAACTGATGAAGCAGGCCGGCTGCAAGCGGGTCGGCTTCGGCGTCGAAAGCGGCGATCCGAACATCCTGCGCCACGTCATCAAAAAGGCGCAGACGCTGGAGCAGGTGCGCAACGCCTTCCATTGGGCCAGGGACGCGGGTCTCCAGACTATGGGCTTTTTCATCTTCGGGATGCCGGAGGAGAATGAGGAGACGATGGAAAAGACCATTCGGCTGGCCCTGGAGCTCGATCCGGATTTGGCGAACTTCATGTTGGCGACCCCCTACCCCGGCACCGAAATGTACGAGGTCATCCAGAAATATGGCAATGTCTTCGCGCGTGAATGGCAGGACTACGCCATCCACTCTGACCGCGCGCGCTTCACCATGCCCAACTACGATCCCGACCTGGTGGTGCGCAAGTGGAAAGAGGCCTATCGCCGTTTCTACCTCTATCGGCCCAGGCGGGTGTGGGAGAAGGTGTCCAAGAGGAGTTTCTGGACTGAACTGCCCAGCACGCTGATGAACGCCCGGCGCTTTTTCGTGCCCGAACGCATGCGCGTGCCGGGGAAGGCTGTCTGAAGGAGTCACTGCCTCCGATGCGATTGCCTAATATCCGCCGTTTCTTTCAGCGCGGTTCGACGTTTTGCCCGAAGCTGTGGGACGAGGTCTACATCCACGACAACGGGAACGTGTACACCTGTTGCCACGAGAAGCCGCAGGCGCTGGGGAACATCTACCGGGATCGGATGGCCGATCTCTGGAACGGGGAACTGCTCCAGCGGCTGCGCCAGGACTCACTGCGGGGTCGGCTGGGGTGTTACCACGCTTGTACCCTCTTGAAGAAAGAGGAGATCGCGCCAGAGCCAAAGCCGCTGTCAGTCCCCTACAGCGAGCTCAGGCGCATCAAGATCCTCTTCGGCGAGGGGTGCAATATCAGTTGTATCATGTGCCCGCAGAACCATCGCAGTCGGGCGCACCTCGACGCGCAAAAGCTGATCGAGCACCTCGATCTCACCCCCTTCGAGCGCATCGAGCTGCAAGGGGGCGAACCGCTCTTCATCATGGCGGCGCGGCGCTTCTTCGACCACGCCACCTCTCAAGGTAAAAAGGTCTCCTTTCTGACCAACGGCATCATCATCAATGACGAGTGGGCTGAGAAGATCGCGCGACACTCATCGTTCATCTACTTCTCGGTGAACGCGGCGACGAAAGAGACGCACGAGCTGGTCAACCGCGGCTCGAAGTGGGAGCGGGTGTTGCGGAACATCCAGCGGGTGCGCGAGGCTCGCGACGCGCACGGGACCGACCTGCGGATCGTCGGCCACATGACCATCGTGCCGGAGAATGTGGCGGAAATCCCATCGTTCATCCGGCGTTATCGGGAATTCGGCTTCGACGCCATCAACTTCGGTTTCGACGAGGGCGTGCCGGCCTACCTCAAGTCGGCGCTCGATCCTGGCCGGCGCAAGCAGTTGGCGCAGGAGATCCAGGCGGCCCTGGCGCAGAGCGGCGACGGCGCCACCGTGAATCCGCTCAGATTGCAGCTATTGGGTTTGGTGTGACGTTCGCCGCTCGGCGATACCTAAGGGCGCACGTTTTGGCTGGGGTTGCGGCCTGGGTTCCGATTCTCTGGCTGCAAGAGCGCGGCTTGACTTTTGACCGCGGCGCGAGTATATTCAGCCAGGAACAAGGGACCAGGGAGAAATGAGGATGAACGGCTCATGAGCGAACTAGGGCGCCTGCTGGCCGAGGCGCGTACTGCTAAGGAATTGACCCTGGCGGACGTGGAGACTGCCACGCGCATCCGTCAGAAATATCTGCAAGCCCTGGAGAACGGAGAGTATACCCGGCTGCCCCGCGGCGCTACTGCGCGCGGGCTGCTGCGCGTCTACGCGGGGTATCTGGGTCTGGATGTGACCGACATGCTGCGCCGGTATGTCCAGGAGAGCGGCGATACCAGCGAAGAGGTCGCCATGGCCGAGCCAGGCAAGCCGCGGCTGGTGGACTATCGGCCGATCGAAGTGGCGCTGGTGGACAGCCGGCCCAGGACGGGTTGGTGGCGGTGGGCGATCGCGATCGTAATCGTCCTGGCGCTTGCGGCTGCCGCATGGTGGTTCTTGGGCGGCGATCTCGACATCAATCCGTTGGCGGCCTTCGGCCCGGCGCCTGTCGTCTGGCCGACGCCGAGCGCCACAGCGACCCGCTGGGTGGTCACGGCCACACCGCCGCCCGCGCCGACTGCGACCTTGCCGCAGCCGACGCCGACCTCAGACCTGTTGCCGTTGCCTATTCCCACGATGTCGCCCACAGTGACGCCCACGCCCCGCCCCACCGCTACCCCTGAGACGGTAGGACGCATCGCGCTGACTCTGCGCATCACTCAGCGCGCCTGGGTGCGGGTGATCGCCGACGGCGCAGTGGCGATCGAAGACAACCTGGAACCCGGCCAGACGCACACCTGGGAGGCCAACAAATCCATCAGCGTGCGCACCGGCAATGCGGGCGGCGTCAATCTGGTCCTCAACGGCGCCGACCTGGGGTTGATGGGCAAGATCGGCGAAGTGGTTGAACGCGCCTGGGTCGCAGAACAGGGACAGGTGGCCGAGACCGCGCTCACCACGCCGACGCCTACCCGCAGGCCCACGGCCACCTCGACGCCGGCCGGCTGAGATGATGGGCGGCGGACGCACGACGGCTGATGACCCATCTGTCCGGCGTCTTTCATCGCCGGGTTCCCCACAGGGAGATCTGATCGTTGCGGTACTACCTTCTCACTCTCGGTTGTCCGAAGAACACGGTGGACAGCGAGGGGATGGCGATGCTGTTGGGCAATGCTGGCCATCGCGGCACGAGCTCGCCGGCTGACGCCGATGTGCTGATCGTCAACACCTGTGGGTTCCTGGCAGCCTCCGAAGAGGAGTCATTGGCCGCGCTGAGGGAGTTGGCTGCCCACAAGCGCCGCGGGCAGAAGCTGATCGCGGCCGGCTGCATGGCGCAGCGCGTCGGCGAACGTATCGCGGCCGAGGCGCCCGGCGTGGACGGGTTGCTCGGCACGCTGCGTTGGATGGAGATCGTCCCGTTCATCGAGGGATTGCGACAGAAGCCCGATCGGGGCGAGAGATCGGGCCTTCAGCCGCTCTCCTTTGGTCGCTACGCCCTGTTGGGCGAACCCGCGCAACCGCACACCGATCCCACCCCGCGTCCGCCGGTCGTCACGGGCAGCGCCTATCTGAAGATCAGCGATGGCTGCAGCGCGCCGTGCGCGTTCTGCTCGATCCCAATCTTCAAGGGCCCGTTGCGCAGCCGTCCGCCAGAGGCGATCGTGGCCGAAGCGCAGGCGTTGGTCGCCGGCGGCGCGCGCGAGCTGATATTGATAGCACAGGATACAACTGACTACGGTCACGACCTGGGCCAGCCTGACGCCCTGCCCGACCTGATGCAAGCGATCCTGCGCGGCGTGCCCGGCCCGGAAGAGGGAGGGCTGAGCTGGCTGCGGCTGATGTACGCCTATCCCGGCCACGTGTCGCAGCGACTGATCGAGGTGATGGCAAGCGACCCGCGCGTGTGTCACTATCTGGACATTCCGCTGCAGCACGGACATCCGGCCGTGTTGCGCCGCATGTCTCGGCCCAGCAATGTAGACAGGCAACTGGAAACCTTTGCCGGGCTGCGCGCGGCCATGCCCGACATGGCGTTTCGCAGCGCCTTCATCGTCGGCTTTCCAGGCGAGACCGAGGCGGAGTTCCAGGGCTTGTTGGACTTCGTGGAGGCGATCCAGCTCGACAAGGTCGGCGTCTTCACCTTCAGCGCCGAGCCGGGCACGCCAGCCTATGACTTGCCCGATCAGACGGCCGCTGAGGTGAAGGCGGAGCGATACGACCGCCTGATGTCGGCGCAGCAGCGCATCTCGCTGGCGCGCAACCACGCCCAGGTGGGGCGGACGCTAGATGTGTTGGTGGAAAGCGTGGGGAAGCTCGCGGGCCGTTCCGGTAGTCAGGGCTTGACAGATCGCATTGGACGCCGGGGGCCGGTCAGCCTCGGCCGCTCCTATCGCGATGCGCCGGAAGTTGACGGCCTGGTGGTGCTCCCCGGCGAGCTGCCGGTGGGCCAGATGGCACAGGCGAAGATCACCGCCGCGCTGGCGTATGATCTGGTGGGGGAATGTGACTACTCAATCACCCGATACTCCCCATCCACGATCTCGCCCTGCTCCTTGCCAGGAGGGAGCTTGCCGTCCAGCGCATCTCGATGGAGCTGAACGATGCCGGGTGGACAGAGCTCGATGAACAGCCGCACGCCCAGCAGCAAGATGGCCAAGTCGTCCAACTGTCCCAATCCCAGCAGCACGTCTGGCAGGAGATCAATCGGCCAGATCAGATAAACGGCAGCCAGCGCGGGCACAGTCAGCTTGATCGCCGGCGACATGCGCGGGTCCTTCAGTAGTCGCCACACCAGTTTGGCGTCGCGTATCAACTCGGCCAGTAGACCGGCTTTCTGTTGCGACGAAAGCCGGTTGTTTGGACGATTGGTCATAGTCGCACCTCCACGGACAGAGATCATACCGGCAAGCCCAGGGCTTGTCAAGCGGCCGCGAGTCCCAGATATGCCGCGGACGCCTGACTCCTGGCGGATGGAATCCAGCGGGCCCGATCGCACACCCATCCCATGCGCACCCTACTCGTCAGCCTGACTGATCATCCCATCGCGCTGCTGCGCGGCATCGCGGAGCTGCGCGGCGTGGCGTTGGCGACGAATGTGCGGGATGATGCAGCCGGCCAGTTGGCGGCGGCGTTGACCGAGCCGGCCGCGACCGAGACGGCCCTTCTGGCCTGTTCGGCCGCGGCGCAGCGCGCGTGGGCCGCGCTGGCCGCCGTTGGCCGCCGAATGCCGGCCCCGGCGTTTGCGCGCCGGCATGGCGTGATTCGGCCAGCCGGCCCCGGCAAGCTCGAGCGAGAGCAGATTTGGCTGCAACCCGAGAGCCCGGCCGAGGAGCTTTGGTATCGCGGCTTGGTTTTTCGCGCGTTTGCAGACTTCGGCGACGGACCGGCCGAGTACATCTACATCCCCGAGGACCTACCGGCGCCGCCTGGTCTCGCGCTCGCGGCGCGCCCGACGCCAGCCGTTCTCCCCCAGACCCAGCCGCCGGCCCACACGCGACAGGCCGGCAACGCTCTCGCCGTGGACCTGTGCACGATCCTGGCCGCGCTGCGCGACCGGCCGGCGCGCCTGGATTTTGCCGGTCGCCTGCGGCAAACGGATGTGACCTACCTGCAGGGGGGGCTTCTGCTGGCCGAGCCACTCCGCATCGAGTTTGCCGTGACGCTCAGCCGTGCGGCCGGCTGGCTGACGCTCGAGACCGCTCCGCGCGGCGCAGCAGGTTACGGCAGAACCGTTTTCGAGTCGCAGCCGGCCACGGCCTGGCTGCGCGCAACGCACTGGGAGCAGATGACCGCGCTCTTTGCGGCCTGGCGCGAGGCGGCCGACGCCATTCCTGGCCGGCCGGTCGCTGAAGCCGGCTGGAACGATCTGCGGCGGCTGCCTGAGCTGCAGGCGGAGGGCTCCTGGCGCAACGACCCGCTGCTCGCGCGCCGCGCCATTCTCGGCGTTCTCTCTTCCCTGGCCCCAGAGACCTGGTACGGCATCGGCGATCTGATCGCTGTCATCAAGGCGACCGACCCGGACTTTCAGCGACCAGACGGCAACTACACCGGCTGGTATCTGCGCGATGTCGAGACCGGCGGCTATCTGACCGGCTTCGAGGCCTGGGATCAGGTGGAAGGCCGGCTGATCCGCTTCGTGATCACCGGGCCGTTGTTCTGGCTGGGCGCTGTGGCTTTGGGCGATGCGGCGGATGGCCGTGTGCAGAGCTTCCGCCTCACGCCTGCCGGAGCTGCCTGGCTCTCTGACAAGGCGCCGGCCGACCTGCCGCGGCCCGCCCACCTGACAGTGGGCGAGGATTTCGTGGTCGCCGCGCCGCTGCTGCTGCCCCTGCTCGATCGGTTCCGGCTGCTGCGGTTCACCGAGCCGGCCCAGCCCAAAGACCTCGAAGGTCTCGTAGACCTTCGAGGTCTTCCTCCGGATATGCCCAACGCCACGCGCCATCGCATCACCCGCGGCAGCCTGGCCCGTGCGCGCAACGCCGGCGTGAAGGGCGAAGCCATCCTCCAGTTTCTCCAGCGTGCGAGCGGCGGTCGCGTGCCCGCACGCGTAGCCGCGGCCTTGTCTCGGTGGGACCAACATGGCGGCGCGGTGCGCATCCAGCGCGGGGCCGTGTTGCGCGTGGAAGACGCCGCAGTGTTGGCGAACTTGCGCGCGGACCCGGCCATCGCGCCGCTGTTGGGTGATCTGCTCTCGGCGCAGGCTGTCCTCGTCAGCGAAACGCATCTGCGGAAGCTCCAGCATGCATTGGAAGAGCTGGGGTATACAACCAGGGTCGAGTGAAGGCTATGGCTGAGCGTGTCTTTCTTTACCTCTTGGGCCAGGCGCGTGCGGTCCGGCAGCGGTTGGAGAGCGGCGAGCAGACCCCCCTGCGCGTGCAGGCCTGGCATCTGCACCTGCTGGCCTATCTGGCGCTGAACTGGCGGCGGCCCCATCGTCGCGAGGAGCTGCAGGCGTGCTTCTGGCCCGACGCGTCGCCGGCCGCGGCCGCCAACAACCTGCGCCAGGCCCTCTGGCATCTTCGCCATGCGCTGGCTCCCGACACTCTGCTCATCGAGCGCGACCTGGTGCAGTGGAATCCCGCGGCTGCTCCCTGGGTGGATGCCCTGGCCTTCGAGGCGGCTCTCGATGCCAGCGCCCCTTCACCAAGCTCAGAGCTTGGCCTGAGTGTAACGAAGGGGCAGGCTTCTTCGACTAGCCCAGAGACGGTTTTGGAGGCGGCAATTGACCTGTATGGCGGCCCGTTGCTGCCCGCTTGTTACGACGAATGGGCGCAGTTAGAGCGTGAACGGCTGCAATTGCGTTACCTGGCGGCCCTGGAGACTCGTTGCCGCTGCCGCTACGAAGCTCGCCAGTGGGAAGGGGCGTTGGCTGACGCCGCCGCGCTGCTGGCGGCTGATTCGTTCAACGAGACGGCTGCGCGGCTGGCGATGGCCTGTCACTGGGCATTGGGCCAGCGCGAGGCTGCCCGCCGGGTCTACGACGCCCTCCGCTCGCGGCTGCGTAGCGAGCTGCAGACCGAGCCTCTCGCCGAAACGACGACTCTCCATCAGCGCATCTTGCGCGGCGAGGCATATCCTCAACCCAGTGGGAGTGACCTCGATGCCGCGGCGCTTGCGCGCGCAACCCGTCTGGCCTTGCTAGAGACGCTGGGGGCGTTTCACCAGGGCCTCGAACAGGCGACCAGTTGGGCGGCACAGGCGACCGGCGCCGCGTTGGCCGAGGCGCTCCGCTGGCAAGGTTGTTTTCGCCTTCGGCTGGGACGGATGATCGAGGCGCGCACTGCCCTGGCGGCCGCCCTGCCGTTGGCGAGCAGTTCGGATCAACAAGCCATGATCCTGGCTGATCTGGCGACCGCGGAAACCGGGCTGGGAGACTACGCCGCGGCCGGCGCGCACTATGATCGCGCGTTGCGGGCTGGCCCCATCCATCCTGCGGCCCGCGTGCGTCTGCTGAGCAGCCTGGGCGGGCTGTTGGGCCGGCAGGGCCGGGTTGCTGAGGCGCGGCGCACGCTGGCAGAGGCGGTGGGCCTGGCACGCACCCTCACCGACCCGGCGCCGTTGGCCGCGGCCAGCGGCAACCTGGCGATTCTGCTCATCGGCCAGCGGGAGACGGCCGCGGCCGAGGAGTTCCTGCAGGAGGCGCTGACCGCTGCGCGGCGGGCCGACGCCCACTGGCTGACGGCGCACCTGACCGGGCATCTGGGTGTGCTGGCCCAGGATAGCGGCGACCTGGCTGCGACCAGCCGGCACTACCAGAATGCTCGCGGTCTTGCCGAAGCCATCGGCGATCGTCGCGGCGCGCTGTTGTGGACGCTGAACCTGGGCATCGTGTGCTATGAGCAAGGGCGCTGCGCCGAGGCATTGCCGCTGCTGATTGAGGGTCGGGATGCGGCCGCGTCCCAGGGCAGCAAGAGCCTGGAGGCGGGCGCGCGCATCTTCCTGGGCGCTTGCCAGGTCAGACAAGGTGCAGGCGCAGATGGACTCGCCAGCATCGAGGCCGGCCTGGCCCTGGCGCAGAGCGTGGGCGACACCGAGCGCATCCTGATGGGCTATCTGCACCACGGCCGGGCGTTGGCGGCCGCGGGCCGGCGCGAGCAAGCCGTGGCCGCTCTCCAGTCTGGCCTGCGCCTGGCCGAAACGAGCGGGATGGAACGGCTGAGCGCCTATCTGCAGGCAGAGCTTGGTGAAGTGCGCCCAACATCACCTGTTTCTTTGCTAACGCCCCCCTAACGCCCCCCTGTTATCCTCCTTGCAACCCACCAAGTGCCTGGCACTTGGTGGGAGATTCTCAGGTCAGTTGCTCATGCCGGGCGTCGCGCCACGGTCAGTGAAAAATATGCCGGTTTGGAGGCTTCAGCCGGTCACGTTGTTGGCGAGAGTGACCGGCTAATCCTAATAGGAGGCTTCGCACAGCCTCGAGACCAGAGCGCTGGGCGGCGATTCTCGGGACAGGAGGCTCTCATGAAGTCCATCTCGCGTACCACCGCGCTGTTGAGCGGGTGGTTGATCTGTTCACTCGTTCTCGTCCTTGTGGTCGCGGCCTGCGGCGGCAAGGCCTCTCCGACGGCTGCGCCCCCGGCCAAGACCACACAATCCGCGGGCCCCCAGGCCACCCAGCCGCCTGCGGCAACGCAGCCGGCCGCCGGCAAGCCCACTGCGGTTCCCGCGCCTGCCACCGCTGCGCCTGCGGCGAAGGTCAGCCCCACGACCAGGCCCGCGGCCGGCAAGTTCGCCGATCCCGATGAGCTAAACAGCTATCGGATGAAGATGACCACATGGGAGAAGGGCGGCGACAAAGCCAAGGCCAGCGTGATTCTCATCGAGTGGGTCAAGTCGCCGGCCGCCAAACGCACTGTGATGGGTGACATCGAGACGATCACCATTGGCGACAAGACCTGGGTCAAGATCATGGGCAATTGGGTGCTGCAGGATCGCCCCTCGCAGTCCCAGCCGGGCCAGACCGCCGACCTGATGAAGCAGATCGAAGACAAGATCGTCTACAAGGAGGTCGGCCGGGAGACGGTCAACGGCGTGGCCTGCAAGAAGTACACCTACAGCGGCGAGGCGACCGTGCAGATCAGCGAAGGCGCGTTGAAGGGCGAGGCCACTGTACGCGGGCAAGGGGAAGCATGGGTGGCGGATCAGCCCGGTCTGCCTGCGGTGATCATCCGCAACCGTGGGGAGTCGGAGACCAAACTGCCAGGCGCGGCGTTGCCCGGCGCCAAGTCCGGCGATCTGACCGTGGCGATGAATGTCGAGATGGATCTATACGACATCAACCAGCCGATCACGATCCAGCCGCCCCAAACGGTCATGACGATTCCCACCGCGCCGGCCGCGGCGAGTAAGGTCACGCCCCCCGCGCTGGCCACGCATCCCGCGCTGCCCTCTCAGCCCCAGCTCACTGCGGTTCCTGAATTGCGAGCGTGCTTCGCGAGCTTCCCTCTCTATCCCAACGCCAGAGCGGACCAGGAGGCCGCGGGAATGGCTGCGATCATCGCGGCCGGGCTGGGCAGCCCCAGCGAGGGTCGCGGCTACCGGACGGCTGATCCTGCCAGCCAGGTGCAGAGCTTCTTCGAGAAGCAAGCGGCGGCCGCCGGCTGGACCCTCGGCCCCTTCATGCAGGGCCAGCCCCTCCAGTATTGGAGCAAAGAGAAGTTCCTGGTAGTGTTGAACGTCATCCCCCCTGCCCAAGAGCGCAAGGAAACGCTTATCGCGGTTACCTGCGGCGCGGACCGCTCCGGCGCATCCGCCGCGCCGACCCGCACAGCGGCAACGCCGACGCATGCGGCCGCAGCCGCCCCTGCTGCGGCGCCGGCCGGAGAGACGACCACCGTGGATTTCGAGAAGCCGTTGGACCGGAACTGGTACGGCCAGGGCGGGGTGGGCGCCAGCATCAGCGTCGAGGCCAGGCCGGGCTTCCTGCGCTTCACTGCAGGCAGCGGCAACGACCTCTTCCCCGGCACGAACTTCGACGCGCCGACACGCTACCGGGTCGTAAACGGCGATTTCATGCTGGAAACGGCGGTGGAGTTCGACCCGCAGGAGGATTTCCAGGGAGCGGGTCTCTTCATCTGGCAGGATGAGGAGAACTTCGTGCGCCTGGAGCGCTGCTTCGGCGGGCTGGGCGGCATCGAAAGCGGCATCTGCTTCTTGAAGGTGGCAAAGGGCCAACCTGAGAGCATCACGGCTGCCGGCGGCGCGCCAGCCGCGGCCAAACGGGTCGAGCTGCGCCTGCAGAAGAGCGGGAATCGCGTTGCAGCCTGGTGGCGCGACCCTGCGGCGGGCGCAGCGGCCGCCTGGCAGTCGCTGGGCGACACCGAGATCGAGCTGCCCGGCGGGCCGCAGCCGTTGACACAGAGCGCGCTCAGAGGAGGCATGTTGCTGTGCGTCGAGCACGGGGCCGCGGAGATCAGCGCGGACTTCGACTACCTGAAGATCAGGCAGTAGGGATTAGCTGAGGGGGATCGGATATATGTCTGCGCGCAGCCCGATCTTGCGCGCCGTCTCTTTGACGCTGTCGTAGAATTCCTCGCGGGTGAGGCTGGATTGATCAAGCATGTCCCGGATGCGTAATCCGCCACGGGCGACCGAGGTCGCGAAGTCGCCCTGCGGCGACTAGATCCAGCCGACGCAGAGCCTGTCCTGAACTTGCCGAAGGATCGGCTTTGCAGTGGTTGCAAGAAGCTCATGCTCGTCGCCATGCGCGTATACCGACTCCAGATAGCCGAGGATCATCTCCTGGAGATCGGCCATTGCTTCTTGCATCGTATCCCGCTTCGTCAGCAGGGTAAGGTCCAGGCAATCGGCGTAGTAACTATCTCCGTCCCGATAGACGAAACAGCGAAAGACTTGCTTTGACATGGGGTTCGCGCATCTCTCACTACATAACTATATCGTCCACGTGGAAAAGTCAAGACGATCATTCGCTATTCACACCAGCGAGATGTGAGGCAACGACATGAAGATACGCTTCGCCCTATCTCTCATCTTCATCCTGACGTTGGTTTTCTCTGCGACCGACATCCCGGCTATGGCCGGCATCGCGACTGCTACTACCACTCGCATCTCGGTCAACGCGCGCGGCGACGAGGGCAATTCATGGTCAACCAAGCCCGCCATCTCGGCCGATGGCCGCTGTGTGGTCTTCGAGTCGTGGGCCGACAACCTGGTGGATGGCGACGCCAACAGCGCCAACGACATCTTCGCCTATGATCGGCAGACCAGGACGCTGAGCCTGGTCTCGCTCACCGATAGCGGCGATCAGGCCAACGGCAACTCCGGCGGCTGGGGCAAATCGTCCGTTTCGGCCGATGGCCGCTTCGTGGCGTTTGTCTCGACTGCGATCAACCTGGTGAGCGGCGATACCAACGACAACACCGACATCTTCGTGCGCGACCGTACGGCCAACACCACGACGCGCGTCTCGGTCTCTTCGACCGGCACCCAGGCCAACGGCGACTCCGATTATCCCGCCATCTCGGGCGATGGCCGCTATGTGGCTTTCTGGTCTGCAGCCAATAGCCTGGCCGCAGGCGATACGAACGATGCTTTGGACATCTTCGTCCATGACCTGATGACCCACCAGACCACGCGCGTCGCGATCGGCAATGCGGGCGATGTGGGGCACGGCGGCCGGCTCGACATCTCGCACGACGGCCGCTACATAGCGTTCACCAGCCATGTAGACACCCTGGTCCCCAACGACGACAACGCCATGCCGGACGTCTTCCTCTACGACCGGAACACGGGCCAGTTCAGCCGCGTGTCGCTAACCTCGGCTGGCGGCGAGGGGGATGGCGTCTCGTGGAACGTCGCACTCTCGCCCGATGCGCGCTTCGTCGCGTTCACGTCGAACGCGACCAATCTGGTCGCTGGCGATACCAACGACGAAGGGGACGTCTTCGTGCGCGACCGGCAGAGCAACCAGACGACGCGCGTCTCCATCAGCAGCAGCGGCGCGCAGACCGGTCAATTCGAGCACTCGGACCTGGCTGCGATTTCGGCCGATGGCCGTTACGTGGCTTTCGAGTCCACCGGCAGCAACCTGGCGGCCGGCGACACCAATGACCGGCCGGATATCTTCGTGCGCGACCGGCAGACCAATCAGACGTCGCGCGTCTCTGTGACCTCCGGCGGGGCGCAGGCAGGCGGCGAATCCAGCAATGCCGCCATTTCCGGCGATGGGCGCTTTGTGGTTTTCGACTCCTATGCTGCTGATCTCGCGCCCAATGACGGGAATGCTGCGACCGATGTCTTTCTCCATGACCGGAGCGGCGGCCGAAACTCCTATCTGCCGCTGACCATGAAGCGACGCTGAGGCTGACCACCACGTGACTTCATGGCAACGAGCGTTAAATGACGGGAGGCCTCTGTGCCGCGTCCCCTGCGACCTGTCAAGACCTTCGTCCTTCGCCTGTGGCGCGAGCCAGGCGCCCCACCCGGCCCGGCTGGCTGGCGCGGTCTGCTGCGTCCCCTGGAGGCGAAGGATGCCGCGCCGTGCGAACTGGCTTTCCAGGGCCTGGGGGGCCTGCCGACCGTGTTGAGCCAATCGCTGGCAGCCGATGACCCACCCGAGGGGACAAGCCATCCGTAACCTGAGCCTATCTTACCTCGATCACCGGCAGCGTCGGCTGGCCGCGGTAGAAGCGTGTAGGTTGCGCTTTGGGGACTTCCGGGCCGCGGCCGGTCTGTGATTCGATCCACTTCGACAGCGTGCCCTGGTATTGGCGCATCAGGTCCGCATCTCTGACCATCTGCTCTTCGCGGGTCAAGGCGGCCACGCGGCGCAGGTCTTGCTCCAGGCGATAGGCGATGTCGTAGGCTTCCTGGTAGCGCGCCGCGCGGTAGAGGCGGTCAATCTCCTTCAGTCTCTCGGCCATGCGCTGGATCGTGGCGTTGCGCAGCACCTCCACATCCCACAGCGGGTCATAGCTGAGCGGTGAGCCGGCGTCGGCGTATACGGGCAGGCTCACGGTTTCAGCGCGGCCGGTCGGCTCTTCAGTGTAGCACAGCTCGACGGTCGCCACTAGCCGCGGCCCGGCTGCGCCAGGTCCGATGTTCAGCCGCGCGAGGAGCGCCTGGCTATCGCCGATCCCCATGTCGCGCAGCCGCACCTCCGCGCCCGCGACCGGCGGCGCGCCCTCGTAGCCGGTCAGTCCGATCAACCGCACCCCTTCGGCCGGCCGGATCGTCGCTGAGACGCCGCTCGCCGCCTTTTGCAGCAGGCCGAGCGCCTCGCGGCGGAACACTTTGTCCATCTCCTGCGCCGAATCCACGAAATGATAAGCGCCCTGACCCTGGTTCGCCAGGTTGATGAGCAGGCTGTCGTTGAACTCGCGGCCCAGCCCGATTGTCGAGAGGTAGATCCCCCGTTCGTTATACGCCTTCGCTGCGGCCGCGATCCGGTCGGAGTTCGTCTCGCCGACGTTGGCGATGCCGTCGGTAAGCAGGATCACGCGGTTGTTGCGCCGCGGATCGAAGCGCCGCTCGACCTCGCGGAACCCGAGCAGCAGGCCAGCGTGCAGGTTGGTGTTGCCGGCCGGCTGCAAGCGATCCACGACTGCGCTGATCCACTGGCCATCCCCCACCTCGCGTGCAGCCGCGAGCACCTCGGCCGCGTCGCTGTAGGCGATGATCGCGACGATGTCGTTGGCGGCCAAGCTGCTCAGGAAGACGCACAGCGATTGCTTGACGTAAGGCATCTTCTCTGGCGTGTTCATCGAGCCGCTGCGGTCAATCACGAGCGCCAGGTTGAGCGGCGCGATTTGGGTCGGATCGGTCTTCTTGGCCTGGACACCGATCTGCAGCCATGCCTCGCCGCCGGCCGTTGGGATTTGAGGGTTGCCCAGGCGCAGGTCGAGCCCCAGCGCGGCGCCGACGGGCTGGGGGAACTTCTGCTCGTAGTAGTTGAGGTACTCGGCGACTCGCAGTTCCTCTGTAGAGACGATGCCGCCGGACTGGATCACGGCGCGACTGCGGGCCTTCGACGTGTCCACCGCCGCCGCGCACCCGTTGAGCGCGAGCAGCAAACCGGTGAACAGGACGAGATAAACGAACAGCTTCGTGGGTTTCATGGTGGAACCCTCCTTTGCTCCTGGAATGGTCGATTACGACCTGCGTTTTGCGTTTTGCGATTTGCCGCGCTCGCCGATTTGGGTTAGACTTGGCTTGCTGCAAGCGCCCTCAACATAGCCCAAACGAGGTACATTTCAAGGGCCAGAAGTGTTACATTGCGTGCAACACCTCCAGGAGTGCTCTCGATGGCATACAAAAGAACAGTCGACGAGTTGCGCCAGAAGGCATCCATCTTTTGGCCTACCGAGCTTTCCAGAAAGGCATTCGAGCAGAGCGTCATTCCTTTGCTATTGGACACCCAGGAGCAGTTCATCGCTTTTCTCACCGTGCCTCTGCCTGACATCGACACCCTGTTGGACTTCATCAATCGCTCCCAATTTTCTCCACGTCTATTCCTCAAGCATCTGGTTGTCCTGACAGACTTCGGTGGGGAGATGTTGCAGAGAGTCAACCAGTTCTATGACGTCCTGTTTCCGGCTGGGACGATGGAATACAAGTGGGGTCAAGAGCGGAAGGTCTACACATTCAAGGCGCTGCCCATCAACGGCCCACTGACAACCGCTCGTTTGAACCTCGATGGCAGCGACTTGCTGACAAAGACCGTTATCACGGATCTTGCCCAGGACGTCATAGTCTTGTTGTTGCTGGGCGCTGCCTGCACCGATGAGCGTGCGGCGGCTGCGTTGGCAAAGTGCACCCTGAGCCAGTATCTCGGTGATGCGAAGCAGTTGGTGACATACGTCAGGCAGAGATATATCTGGGTCAGCCGAATCACCAGCGGCTCGGACGCTAACAGGTTGGGACAACTCGCGGAGCAGACCGTCGTCAAGTACCTGCAGGATCATCTCGACGTGCCCGATGCAATCGTGAGGCAAGGGGGAACTTTACCTGGCGTTACCCACCACGATGAAAAGAGCCGATCGCAGACCGCCACTCGCTTCGACATCGTCATTTCCAAAGGCGACAAATACGTCGGCATCGAGGTGAGTTTCCAGGTCACGACCAACAGCGTCATCGAAAGAAAGAGCCGTGAAGCGCGGGCCATCTTCGAGCAGGTTGAAAAAGCCGGACATCGCATTGCCTACATCCTGGATGGAGCAGGTAACTTTCAACGTCGAACGGCCTTGGAGAACCTTTGTACCTATAGCCATTGCACGATTGCGTTTTCGCCCGAGGAATTTGACGTTCTCTGCGCTTTCTTACGTGAGTTTTTTCAGGAGTAGATTATGGCTCATTGGTCAGAGAACAGCCGTCCCCTTACGACGCGGCATATTCCGATCCGCCAGTGCGAGGAATTGCCGCACGCAGCGCAGGACTTCGACGACGTCTGTATCATCTTGCTTCCGCCACATGCTGCGGCGAGTCAGTATCGGGCGCCACTGCAAGGCATCGGTGAACAAGTGGCCCGTGTCGCCGGCGCACTGGGGCCGGATGCGACATTGGTCATCGTGGGGGAGGTAGCTGACCTGGTGCAGGTGCAGGCTCACGCCTCGCCGGCCGTCCGTTATCAGAACTGGATCGCGCTCCAGCGGGCGCAGCCCAGGATTCTCGACCGGCGCTCTCTGCCCCACGGACACTTCGGCGCGCTCATCCAAACGCGTTATACCGCGTCATTGCGACACACCAAGACCAGGCTGCCATACACCTTTTGCCCTTCCTGCGACAAGACCACAAAGGATTACGGCGGCAAGAAGCATACTTACCACGAATACGGCACGCTGCTCTCAGATGTGTGGCGTGATATTTCCTGCAATCTTGAGGGCGACCTCACACCGATTCTGGCTCGATTTGCCGACCTCTTTGGCCTGAACCCTTATCGAGAAATGCGAGTACTGGATTGTCGGGCGCTAGAGTTGCCGCGCGTTCCACTCAGCGGCGTCGCGAGGTATGATCGCAACTCGGCATTTCAGTTCGTGCGGGAACCCGCATCCCGATATGTCGCAATAACTCAGATGGGCCTGCTGTCCGGGATGCCGGAAACCGCCGACACCATTGAGCAAGCGGCGTCGCTGGTTGGGGCCAGGCTGCCAGATGCTTTGACCAACCAGATTCTCGAGGGCGATTGCCTGGAGAAGCTGGCGACGATCCCTGATAACTCCATAGACTTCATCTTCACCGATCCGCCCTACAACCTGGGCAAGGGGTACAGCGGTTATGGAGATGACCTGGAGATTCGTGAGTATTTCGATTGGTGCGATCGGTGGATCGCCGAATTGGCGCGTGTCTTGAAACCCGGCCGCACCCTGGCGCTTCTCAACATCCCGCTCTGGTCTATCCGGCATTTCCTATTCATGGACACGCTGCTCGAATTCCAGAACTGGATTGCGTGGGACGGACTGGCCTATCCGGTGCGTTTCATCATGCCCGCG